>JAEEHM010000087.1 GCA_016280895.1 Bacillota bacterium | reverse complement strand
TATTGAAAGTGTGCTATAATAGACATGTGATTTATATCCTTTCTGAAGAATTATTTTGGTTGTTTCTTCTTCATTAAGAGTATAAATCATTTTTGCATTTTATACAATATACAAAAGTCTCATATGTATTGTAATATAACAATTATCTGCTAAAAAATCTAGTGCTTTTGTTGTAATTTTGTCTAAGACATGATATAATGTCCTTGAGAAATTTAAAATGTCCAAGAGGTATTGCTATGAATATTGGAAAAGAAAATGAACTTATCGAATTCAAGAAAACAACTGCTGAAATTAAAGAAGGGATACAATCAATTTCTGCTATATTAAATAAACATCAAAACGGATATTTATATTTTGGAGTAAGAGATAATGGAGATGTAATCGGTCAAGATATTGGAAAAGAAACGTTGAGAGATATTTCAAAAGCTATAAGATCTAGACTTAAACCTGAATGTGAATTTGAAGTTAATGAGAAATCATCAGACGATGGAAGAACTTTTATTGAGGTTTATTTTAGTGGTAATAGGGTTCCATACTCTGCTGATGGAAAGTACTTTTTAAGGTTTTCAGATGAAGATAAACAAATGACTAATCAAGAATTAGAAAAATTATTTCAAGATTTAAAAAAAGATTATTCTTCATGGGAAAAAGATGATTCAAATGTTTCTTTAAATGACGTAGATGAAAAATTGTTAAGAGATGAAGTTAATAGAGGCTTCTCTAATAAAAGAATTCCTTTTGAATATAGTGGTTCGATTGATGTTTTAAAAAAGTTTGGTCTAATTTCTGCTTCTAAAGACACATTAAATAATGCTGGTAATGTATTATTTTCAAAGAATAAGCCTATACTGTTAAAACTTGCTACATTCGCAACTGAAACAAAAGATACTTTCTTAAAATTAGATCATTTCGAAGGCAATATTTATGAATGTATAGAACAAGCTTTGACTTTCGTATTAAGTTCTATTGAGTGGAAGATAATTTTAGATGGTTCTGCTCAAAGGAAAGAATATCCAGAAATTCCTCAAAAAGCTTTAAGAGAAATCGTTGTTAATGCATTTTGTCATGCTAAATATGATTCAAACACGGCTTTTGAAATAAATGTATTTAAAGATAGAGTTACCATATATAGTCCTGGCTTTTTCCCAAATGGATATACTCCTGAAGATTTTGCAATCAAACATGAAGAACCTATTATGTTAAACCCTAAAATTATAAATGTATTATTTAAAACATGTGAAATAGAATCATTCGGATATGGTTTTGATAATGCATTTAAAGAATGTAAACTCGCTAAAGTAAAATATGAATATGAAAATACTAAATCAGGATTTAAATTTACATTCTATCGACCTCTAGGACAAAAATATGTCCAAGACCAAATGACTAAGACAGAAACAAAGGTCTTATCTGCTATAAAGAAAAATAATTATGCCAGAATAAGTGAAATTGCTAAAACAATAGAGAAAAGTGACAAAACAGTTTCAAGAGCTATTAAGAAGTTGAAAGAATTAAAATATATTGAACGTGTAGGCGATGATTATAACGGTTATTGGAAAGTTCTTGAAAGATAAAAACACCACTAGAAGTTACTCTAGTAGTGCTATTTAGGAGTTTTCTTGATTAGCAAGATTTAATCTATATCTATATTATTAAAATGGGATGCACAGCTTTATTTGATTTTCTTAATAATACAAACAAATAGAATAAAAAGTTTCAAGGAGAATGATTTATGAAGATTAAGTGTTTTAAATGTCATGAAGTATTTGAGGTAAAAGAAGGAACTGAGGTAGCAGAATGTCCTTTTTGTCAAACTAAATTAAAAATAAAAGTAGATCAAAAGAAAAATGAAAATAATATTTTCACCAATTATCAACAAAAACCGATAAAAAGAAGAATTCCTGAATGGAATAATAATCGAGTTGCAATTACTGTTTATTCAGTATTCATCATTATAGCCTTAATATTTTGTATAATATTTGCAATTATTTCGCTTGTTAATTTTCAAATTGATGCTTTTATTACTTTTATAATATATATACTTGCTTTAGTTATAGAACTTACTATTCTACATTATATTTCAGCTAATACTGAAAGAATTGATTTTCTCACAAAGTCATATATACTAGAAATGCAAGATGATATTAGACGTCTAGAAATAAAAAATAAAGAATTAGAAGAAAAAATCAACAAATTATTAGCAGAAAAGAATCAACAATAATTATTCAAACATTAAAGAACTAAAATAAAAATAGTAAGAGGAGAAATACTATTTATAATGCGAGGATATAATAATGTTTAAAATCAAAAAATTTCAAAAAGAAGTGGCAGATTTTCTAGAAATAGAAATATACAAAATCAAATTTGAAAATTTAGGTGAAGATACACCTTATAAATTATTATTACATGATAATTATTTAGCCATTAATAAGAAATTAAAAAAAGATGAAATTAAATTAATGGAAATCATTTGTGTAGAATATCGTAAATTATATCAAATGAAAGAAAGATTAGCACATGCTAAAGGTAAATTTAAGGATACAAGCTATGAATATCGTGCTTGGGTATCAGATAATAGAATTGAAAAGGAATTATCATATTCTGAATCTAAATTAGATTGTGATGCTTTCACTAGATATTACTTACAAAGATTTAAGGGTATCGAATTAAAATATGATTTTAATCAATATGCGAAGAACCTAGATATTTTTATTGATAAAAATATCAATAGATTTGAGTTAGATCGTATTAGAAAAGAAAAGGAAGCAATAAAAGCAAAAGATTTATAAAAAAGTATTTCTTTTTTTGAAATAAAGTAGTATAATAATACATACAGAGAAGGGCAAATATTTATTTAATGCCCTTTCTTTTTTTATAATATGGATGAAAGGGGGAAGATATGAAAATCGATTTATCAAACAATGAAGTATTTGAATTACAATCAATTTTAAAGGAGTATCAAGATAATTTAAAAAATTTAATTGATACTGAAGCTGATGCTAAAGACAAAGATAGTCTTAAAGCTGAATTAAATTTAGTGAATAGTATTATTGAAAAGTTAAGTAAATAGAAGTATACATGTGTAAATGTTTTCATGTAAATTTTTATTGACAAATAAGATTAAAAAGAGTAAACTAATACTCGGGTTTTGAAGTTCAAGACCAAGAATAAATGTAAAGAAAAAAATATAACTTCATAAATAAATCCTTTTCTCGAAAACAAATTGTTTATTTTTTTCTTTGATTATTCAACCCTCTTTATAAGGATTACAGGCTTGCATTGCCCTGCAAGCCTGATTCCGTTAAATTATTATTTTTAAGATTATTTTGATTAAACAATAGTGACTTTGAACCTTTTTTATTCAGCATTGTATGATGCAAGTTACTTTTTGTTTTTTTGAAATAGATACAGGAGAAAGATTAATCCCAAAGAAGACCCGTAAGGGTCTTTTTTGGGATTTATATTTATTTTTATGAATAATAATGATATAATTTTGTTGTTGGTGGAATATCTTAGAAATTTTAAGATGAAGAAATAGATGCATTAGTTTTAATGCAGCTTTTTTTATTTTGGAAATTGCTTATATGGTAAGCTTATTTAAATTTAGATGGAGTATACTCAATGTAAAATGAGATAGGCTTACCAGGGCAGCTTTTTTAAAAAATAAATTTTTAATGTAGACATATTTTTATTTGTATGATACAATAATGCTAGAGAAAACAAAGTCTGGTTAATCTAAATATTTTAGACATAATTTATGTACACTTATTCTTTATTATGCAAGTGATAAATAATAAGTCAAAATGAATTAAGTAAATTTATATTTTAATTAGTTGGACTTAGAAATACTCCTTTTTTGTCGAACATAGGGGTAGTGGATCTAGGTCTTTTTGTTTTCTCTAGAAAAGGAGAAAAAAATGGAAAAAGAAGCTTTAAAATTTATTCAGGAACAAATCAATTATCGTTTTAGAAATAAGGATTTGTTGGATCAAGCATTCACCCAAAAAACATTTGCTAAAGAAAATGGATGGGCGTCAAATCAGGTATTAGAATTTATAGGGGATGAGGTATTAGATTTTTATGTAACTAAGATTCTTATAAATCGCTATGGATTCTTAAAAAGTTCAGAAAGAAATCTTACATCTCAAGAATTTGATGAGTTTTTGACAGAGAAAAACATTGACGAATCGGATTTAACTGAAATAAAGAAATCATTAGTTGATAATAAGATGCTTGCACATCGAATTGAACTAATGGGACACTTAGAAGAATTCCTGTATTTAGGAAAAGGTGCTACAAAACAAAAAGTTAAAGATGAAATGAAAACCAAAGCAGATTTGTTTGAAGCAATTCTTGGTGCTATCGCAATTGATTCAAATTGGAATCAAGAAAGCTTATATAATTCTGTATGTGCTATGTTAAATATTGATTTCTATTTTAACAATGGATTTATTAAAGATACTGACTATGTTCAACTTCTACAACAATGGTATCAAAAGGAATTTAAGAGGACACCAGAATACTATTACAAGGAATTACCAGGAGGTTTTCTTTATGAAGGAAGATTTAACAGGTTTAGTGTTGAGATGCGCTTAGTAGGTGATAATAATACCTATAGAGATTTTCAAGGACTTGGAAGAACAAAATCAGAAGCAAGATATGAATGTGCTAAACATGCATATTTATATTTGGAGAGAGAAGGCTTTTTAGCATCAATTGAGGATGATTGTCCGAAAGAAGAAGATTTAACAATAGATAATTCAATAAATGCACTTCAAGAATTAGCTCAAAAAGAATGGATTTCAATGCCTGAATATATAATTCCAGATAAAGAAGTATATGATGAAGAAGGTAATTCACGTTGGGAATGTACTTGTATAATTGAAAGTGAAAACATTGAAAGAGTAGTTCATGCAACAAATAAGAAATTAGCAAAGAAATATGCTGCTTATTTGTGTATATGTGATTTAATGGGATATAAAGACAAATATGATGGAACGATAAGTTTTTAGGGGGAAATTATGAGTAGAAAAAGAAAAAGTAAAAATACTGTTGTTAATAATAGTTCAACAAATATAGATGTTAATTTACTTATTGAGGAAATAAGAAGAGAAAACGATAGAAATAATAAAGAATTAGAAAGAATTTTAAATGATCTTTATGAGAAAAACAAAAAAGAAAATGAAATTCATGGTGTATTTGATTCAATAATTAAGTGGACAATTAATGTGATATTTTATCTTTTGGCTTTTGTTTTTTTAGGAGGCATTTATTTTGTTTTCACTAAAGATGATACATTAGGAAATAAAATAGTTTTAACAATTGATTATGTAATGATTTCTTTTATATTCTTAAGCATTGGATTAAGTTTTAGAAAGGAAAAGAATAGAAACTTTATTCTTTCATGCTTTTCAGCATTAATAGCATTATTTGCATTATTAATTGCAATGAGTAAGTAATTGGGGCACAATATGAATTTTGTTGATTTTAGAATAATGTATGCTGATTTAATGATGGATTATCAAGCAATAGAGCACGATATAAAATTAATATACTATTATATGATTAATGATAACGATGAAGATGGAAGCATTAAAGAAGAAATAAGATTGTATCCATTAAAGAAGGCAATTGAATCTTTAAGAGAATTAGATAATTCAGATAATAGCCCACTTTTAACAAGTGAAAGTTATGATTTATTAATGAAACTAAACGGACATAGAAATCATTGGGCTCATGAAGTTTTCCAAAATTTCATGTATGAAGAAAACTTTGAAAAGACTAAAGAATATCGTAAAGAAGTTGATAAATTAAAAAAAGACTATAAGCTTATTGAAAATATATACCAACAATTAGAAAAAATTAGAATCGATTACTGTATAAATGTAATAGAATCTAAAGAATAATTTTAATGAGATGTGTCATTTTTGACACATCTTTTTTCGTATAATATAAGTGTATAAAAAACATTATATAAAAAAGGAGAGAAATCATGAAAAAATGTAATGCTGAATTAATGAAAGAACTAAAGAGAATCCAAGAAGAATTGTCAGAAAAGAAAGCAAGAGTTGTTAATGAATCTGTTGTAAGATATTATGAAAATGAGGAAGAACCAGACAAATCATTTAATTATGAAGCTTTAACAGATGAAATCAAAGAATTATTTAATCAAGAACAAAACATTAAAAGATCACTTGCTTATAGTAATGCAACCACTAAATTAATTAATTATAGTGATGACATTACTATTGGTGAGGGACTAGTAAAACTAGCTGAATTAAATTCTTATTTAAGCACTATTTTAGTTTTAAAGAAGAATAATCAAATCATTAAAAGAATTGAACATGCTAAATTTGAAGGTGATAAAGATAGAGTATTAGTAACTGAATATCTTTACGACTTAAAGAAAGTTGATATTGAAATCAAAGAAGTAAAAGAAAAGATTCATCAATTACAAGTAGCAATTGATAGAACTAATCTTTGTAATTTAATTGAATGTTAAAAAAAATCCATATTCAAGCACAATTATTGTGAGGATATAAATGAGTATAATTTATTACATGAATTTATATAAACACTAAATAAATATATTTTCAATATTGATGATAGAGATCTCATATATTGAATAAGACTTTAAGATTAGAATTATCAATTATTGATTATATGTGTAATGTTATTATATGTTTTAAAGATTACGATTTAGGAATAAAATGACTAGAAAAGGTCTAGAATTTTCAATTAAACAAACAAATAACAACAATAATTGTACTTAAATAAAAAACTTAAATAGGGTAGCGAAGTATGGTTATAGCTACTCTATTGCTTCCCTGGCAAGCTTATCTAAAAATACATGGAGTATACTCAATGTAAAATGAGATAGGCTTCCCAAGGAAGCATTTTTAATGTTTACATAGGATTTATAATTATGTTATAATAAAGATAGATTTCTAAGTTGAGGTAAATTATATGTTAAAAGATATCTTTTTAAATAAAATTAGTTATATCAATTCAATAGCTATTGAATACAATTTTGTGAATGGAAAAGAATTAGCAAAGTATTGTTATTCAAATGGTGTATTGAAATTTGAAGAGAAAGAAGAGATTATCAAATTTATTAATATGAGAAACCTTATTAGCCATGGCGGATCAGATAGAATTAATGTTTTTGATGATGATATTAAGAAATTAGATAAATATATAAATATTATTAATAATATTTTAGGTATATCAACTAGTCAAAAGACGGAAAAAGAAGATAAGCCATCAGTTATAATTTATAATTTACTAAAAAACAATGATGGTAAGATAAATGTTAAATCATTTAACAATAAAGATTATGATGTATATCTAATTGATGACAATTATTTTTCTTCTGATAAAGCTTTACACAATTACAAAATTGGATTTGAAATTTTTGATGTAGTAATTGAATTACTTAAAAAAGAAGGTGGAAAAGCCAAGAAAGGAAGTTGTAGAGGCTATAACAAACTAGGTGATGAGAATTGTAATAAACATACTGTAGCTGGTGCTATAGGTTATAATTATTTTATGAAAGAAGATGGCGAGTCAGTATTTGATACCGTTCATCTTGTTACAGCATTGCTTGATTATGCTGGAATATGTGAAAATAAGAGAGGATATTTGAAGCAAAAATAATGATAAGAGGATTAATAATCCTCTTTTTTTTATTAATGCACCAAATTTGACACATGTTGAGTTTTATAATAATAATATAATATGGGCGTTTCCATATTTAATAATTCTTTATTTTTATAAAATAAAATGTTATAATAAATATCATAAGACAATATAAGAATTCTAAAATGGAGTTAGTATGTTAAGCAAAAAATTAAGAATTGCAACAGTATTTAGTGGAATTGGAGCATTCGAACATGCGTTAAAAAAAGATAATATACCATATGAAATTGTTTTTGCGTGTGATAATGGTGAACGAGAACTAAGTACTTCATATGAAGAAATAATGAATTACGCAAGCGAAAATAATCTAAGTGACGAAGAATTGTCAAAATATGTAAAGTCCCTCTATGATTCTACAGGAAAAGAAAATCGTATGAAAACTTCTTATTTTGCAAATTATGATATTTCAGAAGATAGATGGTATGAGGATATAAGATTTATTAATGGTAAAAAATATACTAATAAAGTGGATATTTTTGTTGGTGGAAGTCCTTGCCAAAGTTTTTCCAACATGGGAAGAAGAAAAGGGCTTGAAGATGCAAGAGGAACTTTATTCTATAATTATGCTAAATTGATTGATGAAATAAAGCCCAAAGTGTTTATTTACGAAAATGTTCCAGGAATGCTAAATCATGATGGTGGAGATACCTGGAAAAGAATAAAAGAAATATTTATAAACTTAAATTATAAATGTTACGATGCTATTTTAAATGGTATTGATTACGGTATACCTCAAAGACGTAATAGATTATTTGTTGTAGGTTTTAAAAAAGATAGATCTTTTTCATTTCCTAAAGCAACAAAATTACAAACAACATTGTTTGATTATTTAGAAGAAAATGCAGCAGTAAGACACTATTTGGGTCAAAAAGGTTTTGAGTTTGTTACAAACCCAAAATATAGGGGAAGGGCTGTTGTCAATAATGAAATCATAAGAACTCAAAAGGCAAATCAGCAATTTAATTGGAATGGAGATTTTGTTTTTGAGGAGTATGATAAGATTAAAGATAGAGTAGATGTTTTAAAAAGAGCTTATGTTGGAACTTGGAATGGTAAAAAAGGCGTAATAAGACAATTGACTTATAGAGAATGTTATAGATTGATGGGCTTTGATGACTCTTATGACTATACGAAAGTTAGCAACCTATGGAGATATAGACAAGCAGGTAATTCTATTATAGTTAATGTTTTAGAAGCCATAATGAGTGAAATAATGAAAGTTGAGGATTTTAATGAATAAAATAAGATTGGCTACTGTATTTAGTGGAATTGGATCTATAGAATTTGCTTTAAAAAGGTTAAATATTCCTCACGAAATAGTCTTTGCTTGTGATACTGGTGAAGTTGAAATTGATTATAACAAGGAAGAGGAACTTGGAATAATTAGAAATCTTAATAATCCTAAAGAAAAAATGAAATATGTTGATGATTTATATAGCGGAAAAACTCGTAAACATAATTTCGTTAAAGACACATATTTAGCAAACTACAAGATTAAAGATGGTCTCTTTTTCCAAGATATCAATTTGCTTGACGGAAGAGACTTCAAGGGACAAGTTGATTTATTTGTTGGAGGGAGCCCATGTCAAAGCTTTTCAAGTGTAGGATATCAAAAAGGATTGGAAGATGCAAGAGGTACTCTATTTTATGAATTTGCAAGATTAGTAATGGAAATAAGACCAAAAGTCTTCATTTTTGAAAATGTTAGAAATATACTTAATCATGATAATGGAAAAACATGGGACGTCATAAAAAATTCATTTGATGAACTAGGATATAAAATAGATTTTAAAATATTAAATGCTGTTAATTTTAATATTCCTCAAAAGAGAAGCCGTTTATTTGTTTTAGGATTTGATAAAAAGTATGATATTTCTCCTAATCTTCCAAGCAAAATTAATGAAACTTATGAAAGGCCTGATTATACGATGCAAGATTTTTTATTGAATAATTGTAAATATGGATGTTTTACTCACAACAGTGATGGTTCATTAAAAATTGAAAAAGTAGGTCAGGGAAAAATTGGAGAAAGATATTATTTATCAAATGCTGTTAGAAAATATGTATTAAAAGATGGAACTAAGAATTGGCATCAAAAACCTGAAATTGACTTGCCTATTGCCAGGACTTTATTGAAAACAATGGGTAATTGTCATAGGGCTGGTGTCGACAACTATGTAACCGATAATGGAAGAATTAGGATGCTGACTGAAAGAGAGTGCTTACGATTGATGGGTTATACTGATGATTTTATTATGCCTGTTTCAGTTGCACAGGCATATAAACAAGCAGGTAATTCTATTGTTGTTGATGTCATGATGAAAATAGTCCAATATATTATGACTTTTTGGAACTAGGAGGAGATTAACATGGATTTATTAAGTAATGAATATAAAGTTTGCTCAACATATATTTTGAATAAATATGATAAAGGAAAGACATGGGAACAAATTAGATCCTTTAATACAGACAATGAAGAGGATTTGAAAAATGCGTTTGAAAATTTTGTCGATGTAGTAGAATTAGAAGGTCTAACATTAGAAGAATGGTATAAAATATTTGACCACGTAAAACAAGACAAAGAAGCAGAAGTTGATATTGTCGTTGTTAAACCGACTATGATACCAGCAACACTTGGATTTGATTATAATTTGAATAATAATCCTGGTAGTGCATGGACTGCCTATAAGAAAAAACTATTACAAAAAGGATTTAAAATTGATACAGTTAATTCTATTGAGGAATCTGCACATAGAACTTTAAATCACCTAAGTCTTGATACACGATCATCTGGCCCTGTTAAAGGTCTTATTGTTGGAAATGTTCAATCAGGTAAAACAGCTAACATGGCTGCTTTGCTAGCTATGGGAGCTGACATAGGTTTTAATTTGTTTATTGTTCTATCCGGTTCAATTGAAAATTTAAGAATTCAAACACAAGATAGGTTAATATCAGATTTAAGCGGATCAACTGATGTTACATGGACTCCTATAAATAATGTTAGCACTAAAACATCATATGAATTTGCATTGAGCAAATTACAATTAAACCATGATTCAAGGGAAAGATACTTAATGGTGTGTTTGAAAAATTCAACACGACTTCAAAATCTTCTAACATGGATGAATAAAGATGATAAAAGTAGAAAACTTTTGAAAATACTAGTAATTGATGATGAGGCTGATCAAGCAGGCATAAATGCTATTTCAAAAATAAAGAAATCTTCAAAAGATCCAGAGGATATTGAAAGAACAATAATTAATAAAGCAATTGTTGATTTATTAAACAATAAAGATGCTGATCATAAGGTAGCAAATGTAAAATTTGCAGCAATAAATTATGTGGCGTATACAGCAACCCCATATGCTAATGTTTTAAATGAAAAACCAGGTCCTAATAGCATTTATCCTTCTAATTTTGTTGGTAGCTTGGGAGTATCAAATGAATACTTTGGGCCACAACAAATATTTGGACTTGAATCAGAAAACTTTGATGGCATGAGTGTGATTAATGAAGTTAGCGTAAGTGACCTTGCAAAATTAAAAGAAGTTAATGAACATAAATCTAATAAATTACCCGATTCATTAAAAGATGCTATATTATGGTTCTATTGTGGATTGGCGACAATGAGGGTAAAAAAAGTTAATAAACCATTTAGCATGTTAATTCATACAAGCCAAAAACAGGAACATCATCAAATTGTCGCGGATTTAGTAAAAGATTGGTTCAATCAAATGGATCCCATCTCTTTTGTTAAGAAGTGTGAAGATATTTATAACGAGCAAGTTAAACAATTTACTTTAGAAGATTTTGACGAAGCATATCCAAAATATGGGAATAAACCTATAAATGATTACCTTTCTTTTAAAGAAATATCAAATGAAATAGCATCATTATATACTAATGGCTTGAAGTCAATTCTAATTGATCAAAACGATGAACCAAAGTATTCGAGAGGCGTTCATTTATGTATAGATAACTGTGCTCACAACTATTTGGAAAACAATGATGAGCATATTAGATTATTATATCCTGAAACACCTTTAAGTTATGCTTCTGGATTCATTGTAATTGGCGGTGCTACTTTATCTAGAGGCTTGACAATAGAAGGGTTAATAAGTACGTATTTTGTTAGAACAGTAAGACAGGCGGATACTTTAATGCAAATGGGACGCTGGTTTGGCTATAGAAAAGGCTATGAGCTATTACCGCGAGTTTGGCTTAGTGAAGACACAAAAAATAAATTTGAATTCTTGTCAGAAATGGATTATGAATTGAGAATAAAGATGAAGGAGATGCAAGATTATAATATTAGTCCAGAAAAATGTGGGATTGGAATATTAAATTATGCAACAAAGAAGTTTCAAGTAACTGCTAAAAATAAAAGTAAAGCTGCTGTTGCTCTTTCAAAGGAATTTGGCGGTCTTGTTACTCAAAATACAATGTTCTTTGATGATGAAACTATTCTTAAAAACAATTATGTTGAAACAGTATCATTCATCGATAGCATTCAATTACAGCCAAATCAAGTTGAATCTAGTCTATTATGGAAAGATGTTGATTATAATATCGTAAATAATTACTTAAAAAAATTGAAATTTCCAAATGGCGATTCAAAGTCATTAGATGTCAAGTTATTTGATAAGTGGTTTAATAAGTTGAACTCACAAGGAAAATTAGGAAATTGGAATGTGGCAATATCTGGTGCCTCTAATACAAGGACAGTTTCTTTCGGTAAATACACAGTAAATCTTGTTAATCGTTCTAGAAAGAGCAATAAGGGTGATGGAATAATTAGAATCGGAGCATTAAGATCACCAAAAGATTTATATATAGATATTGATTCAACAAATCCAAATGTCTCATCACAACAAGATCAAAATGCGATTAATCAAAAATCAACAACTGCTTTTCAAGAAATTAGAACTAAGGTTGGTTTAAATACTACACCATTACTTGTTATTTATGTCATTGATCATGATTCACAGCCTCAAACAAAGAAGAGATTTAAGATGAATACAATTAATGACGTTATTGGATTAATGGTATTAATTCCTGAAAATGAAAGTAATGCAAAAAGTAATAGTTACATCGGAATTGATTTATCTATTGATGAAGATGAATATCAGGAGCAATAATTATGTTAAATATAAAACTTCTAAAAAAAGGGTGGATGACTACAAGCGGAAGTTCCTTGCTAAGGATGATGCAAAATGTTAGTACACCAGTATTAGATTTAATTGTTAGAGAATCATTACAAAATAGCTTGGATGCGGGAATGAAATCTTTAGATATTACTAAAGATAAAATTAGAGTTGACTTTAAATATAGTACTTTTGATTCAAAACTGCTGGCAGATGAATTAGAAGGCATTAATTCTCAATTGCATAAACTTGATACCAAAGCTAATAAATTTTTATCAATAACAGATACTAATACTATAGGATTAACAGGGAACCTAAATGGTATTTTTAATGTAAATGAAAAAAATCAACATTTGGGTAAGCTAGTTTTCCAAATAATGAAGCCACAAGACAACGAAGGATCAGGTGGCTCATGGGGAATAGGAAAAACTGTATATTATAGGCTCGGATTAGGATTAATAATATACTATTCTAGAATAAAAAAAGAGAATGGTGAATTTGAAAATAGATTGGTTGCAGCCTTAGTAGAAGATGAGAATAAGAGTGATGGGTTATTAAAAAACAAGTATCCTGATTCATTGGGAGCTGCTTTTTTCGGAGTTGAAGAAGAAGATCAAATTAATAATTTGCGAGCAATGACGGATAGTAATTATATAAAGAAGTTTTTAGAAATCTTTGACTTAAAACCACTAACTGGAGAAAAAACAGGTACTACAATTATTATTCCATATATAGATGAAGAAAAAGTTTTGCAAGATAATATACCTGAGGGCTTAGAAAAATTATGGTGGTATGATAGTGTTGAACAATATTTGAAAGTTTCAATATTTAGATGGTATTTTCCAAGAATATCAAAAGACTATACATATGGTTGTAGATTGCTTGCAACAATTAATGGTGAAGCTGTTTCATTAGACTCTAATGTTCCAATATTTAGAAAATTGACTGACATGTATGCTGCTGCTTTTTTAGATAAAATTCCTGAATGGATTACAAAAAAGGCTATAACTAGAAGTAATAATATTAGCGAAAAAGAGATTGGTTGGTTTATGTATACAAAAATAAATAAGGATGAAATAATGCCAAATAACTTACCTAGTCCTTATTCTTATTGTCAAGTCAAGCAAGATAATAAGGAATATAATACACCAATTATATGCTATTGTAGAAAACCAGGAATGATTATAAATTATAGTAATGAATACTCAATTAAGACTAACCCAAACGAAATAGTTCTCGGTGTCTTTGTTCTTAACTCGTTAAATAGTATAACAAGTCCGGCTATAATAAATTTGGATGAATATGTTAGACAGAGCGAAAAATCGGATCATATGCATTGGTCTGATCATGTTATAGTGCAAAACAAAAGGCAAGTCGCAATTGTTGGCACTATTATAAATCAAATAAAAGCCGAACTTGAAAAGAGTTTTGGTGAAAATAATCCAGTTTCAGGACAAGCAGAGCTTAATACAGTTTTAGCTCAAAAATTCGGAAAAAAATTTATGCCTGATGAGGGTTATGGTTTTGGCAAGAGCAAAAAAAATGGTGGTGGTGGAGGTAAAAAAACAATCCTTTCGCACAAAAGCAATTATATAAAAATGGATGAAAGCAAGTTCACAGATGATGGAATTATGCTAGATTATAATATTATAATAAACGATAAAATCAATTCTATAGTTATAAAAAATATAATTACTACAGTTGGAAAAGATTGCCAAGCCCAAAAATGGGAGGATCTTGGCATGACATATCCAATTAATTTAAAAGCAATTGCTTTTCGATGCAATATGTTGGAAAAAAAGAAAGTCAATAAAGCAATAGTTATGTATTCAAATACAAACAATATGTTTGAGTATTTTGAAATTACTGAATTGAAAACCAACAAAGGTACTGTCTATGGTTATAAAATGGATGTTAAGTCGGACTTTAAGCCAATTGATTTTGTTTTACGTTTATCTTTTGATAGTATTGATAAGCTTATTCAATCAACATTTGTTTTCTCTTTTGAGGAGGATAGTTAATTATGTCTAAATTACAAAATATTTGTTTTTATCCTCAACTTACTGAAAAATTATATGAAAAAATAGTTAAAGGAATATCGATTGATTTTTCTTATCAAGCTGGGGGAGAACTAACTGAAGTTAATTATACCGATGATAACGATAGAATAAGCTTCGATAAAAAGAGTAATTGGAATTGTGATGATTATGATTTAAAAGTTGGCATATGTATTGAATTGAAAAACCTCTCTAACCTTTTTGGGAAGGACGGTATTGCTCCATTAAATTCTGAAATAGGTTTATGCATTGAGTGGTATTCTGCACAAGGTAAAATAAGACAAGTAATCAAAGCAAAAGAAAAAATATTATCAAATGATGATGAAAAAAGTTTTTTCTTTGATTTTACACTGCCTAAACAAACATTTACGGGAGTTGTATTTGTAAATAGTTTATTATATTTATCTAAATCAGCAAAAAATGTAGAAGACAATGAAAAGAAACTTAATAACGAAACTGGAGTTTTAATTGGTAATATTATGAAAAAAACTGTATTTATGACAGGCGATGGCTCTCTATTCCCTATTAGAATTGAACCTATGCCAACATATGAAAGACTATGGAAGCTGGTTCTACAGCTTGATGAACCTGATATAAAACAAGTTTCTGAAGGAATGGTCTTAGTATTTAATTCTGCACACAAAGACTACCAATTTGTTGACCCAAATTCGAAAACTTATTGTGATAGGTTGGCTGATGAAATTGTTACAAATGCCATTATTTTATTTTTATATGAACTAAAACAATCTTTAGAATTTGATTTGGACGGATCATATGAGGAAGGAACAATACTTGCTTATGCCAAGTATTGTAAGGATAGATTGAATATAAATTTTGACAGTATCACTACAATTTGTGACAGTGTTCATAAATTTTCGGAAAAAGGTGAGTAGTTATGGCATATAAGACATTAAGACTTGAAAAGATAAAAGAGATTTACAATCGCTTCTTAGTAGATTCTACAGTTGACGAATCAACATTAGATCCGAATTTTCGTGAACTTAGAAATATATGCATAGAAGAATACGCAAAATTGGAAAGCGAATCACAAGCATTAAATGGTGACTCAAAAAAATATTACATTGATTTAAATTTCGGTTTCTTTATTTTTGAGTATTTAAAAAGCCAAGAAGATTTTACTGCAAAATATGAATCTAACTATGATTTTTGGAGGTATTTCGCAGTTTGTGTAATTCCTGATTTAATAGCTAAAAGATGGAATGTTGAAAAGAGTGACCATTTTTATAGTAAACCTACCGCTATATATCCGTTCCAAATATACTGGTATATCAATCTTTCTTGGCAAGGAAATAAAGAAGACACAAAAAATGTTTTAAAAGATAATTTGGAAGATCAAATATTGCAATTAGTAGATAGACCTAGTTCTATTGGTGTAAATTTAGCTTTGTATAGAAGGATAATGTATAAATTATCACTAATTAATCCAAAAAGTCGACAAAAGGTATTTAGAGCAGTCATGATGAAGAATACTGCAAAACTTGTCTCTATTAGGCCTGAATTATATGAAGGTGGTATAAATGCATACGTTGATATGTTGTATCAAATATAAGGAGAATTATTATGACGGAAAAAGAATTAATTGATACGCTTAATACACTTGTTAAGTCAATTAAGCTTAATGAATACAATGCTTACGCTGTTAAAACAGGTGGTATGATAGGAGTTGCTATTCCTGTTGCCGATGAACATATTATAAAAGAAAGATTTAATAAAGTTTCTATTGAAAATCTCACTTTTAAAATTGATGATATTGACACTAAGGTAGTATTCTTATATACAAAAGAAGAAAAAATGAATTATAATTATGGTTCTCTATGTTTAAATTTCTTGAGTAAAGAAGCAAGACAAACAATTCTTGAGGACCCTTTGAAATGGTTTAATGAGTGGAAGGACCTACTTGGAGATTCTTCAAAGAAAAAAACAATTTATGATTTTATAGGTGAGATGGCGGTTCTATTAAAATTACAAAGTTTTGGAAAAAAGCCTGTTTGGAATTCTATTGAGAAAGGAACATTTGATATCTCGACTGATGATAAAATTTATGAAGTTAAAACATCTAAAGTGAAGACTTATGAAGCGATTACTATCCATAATCAGTTTCAACTGGATGTTGAAGGCCTTAACAAGGACCTCTATATAGCATATGTAAAGGTAGAAGATAATAATGCAGGTGAGTCATTAGATTCATTAGCAAAACAGTTAATAGATGCTGGCTATGATAAAAATGTTTTGGAAAATTATTTGAGAGATAATGGATACTATGAGGGCAAGACCGAGAGATATAAGCAATTTATAATTCATGAAATAAGGTTATATAAGGTTGATGAAAATTTTCCGTCTATAACAAAGAATTCATTTGTTGACGGAAAAATACCTAACAATGTCATTAAATATGAATATACAATATTGCTTGATGGTCTAAATTATAAGACTTTTGAGGAGGAAAATGATGCTTAATTGTTATATTTTATCTGGCAATACGTGTTTTTATTATGATTTAGAGAGAAGAACAATTGCTAGATTTCCTACAAAATCAAACATTAAACCGCATGGTTCTGATAATAGCTTGTATTTTGGGATGGTTGGAAATAAAGAACTCGAAAACATTTTTTGTAGTTTATTTGATGTAAAGCATATTTCAAATATATCAAATAAAAATTTTGATATGCAATGTGGCGATGAAGTTGTTAATGTGGTATGCAACTTAAATGCGGAAGGACAAATTCAAATAAAGATTATGAAAGATGGAACAATGTTTAGATTGACTACTAATTATTCATTCGATAGAATGAAAGAATTTGATTTCACTCAAATGTTAATTGTAGTTGATTTTCTAAATAAACAAATTAGATTTAAAGACCCAAATGAGTTGATTTTGTAAATCTTTTTTAAGCCTAATTATTGATTTTTCATTTATATTTTGGCGAAAATGAAATTCGTTGTAAAAAAAATAAATAATAAAAGAGGAAGATCTTATGGACTATAAACAATCAAAAACTAATATTTCATACGACAATGTAAAAGAAGTATCACTAGTGACTAAATATATTTTCATGGTCCATGATGATAATGCATATATAGATTTGTTGAGAGTATCTAAAGGCTGGATATCATATGAAAGAACCAATTATCACACTAAAAAAAATGTATGCTCGTGGAGTTATAAATCTTCTTCAAATGCTTTGAAAGAAAAATTTATAAGCTTGATTAATGTTTTAAACGAAGAATATAATAATCCTGCCGAAGGAAAACAAATGACCGATTGCGGTAGTTTTAATATTAGAATAACTTTTAATGATAATAGTCATATTGATTTTCATAAGCTAGGCAGTTTTCGCATGGTCGGTTATGATGCTATCGCAAGTGCTTTCCTAGATTTAATTCCAAATGAAGAAGCATATCCAGACATGCTAAACAAGTGTTTGATTGATGAAGATGATCAAAAGGAAAATGATAACAATCAATTTGATGATCCTATTGCGAAATTATTTAAAGTTGTTGGATATTTACATGAACAAGGATATGAAAAACTAAGAATTATGTCTTATTATAGTCCTTCTGGGTTTTATTTTCGTTGTGAACTAGCTGCAAAAGAATGCTTTGATAATAAGACTGGATTTGTTTTAATGGATTATAATAATCCTGTTTATAGATATAGTAGCGGCCAGAATTGTAGATTTTTCAATAATGAAGAATCTTTTGAAGACAGAACAGAGAGAGAAATAGGAGAGAGGTTATTAGTCGAGTATCCTGAGCTGGCTAAACAATCTAAAGGACATGATCGTGAATATGTAAAATGGTTTAAAATGGTGCTTAAGTATGTAGATGAAGGCATTTACCCTTACGCATTTGTAGATTATGGATACGATATTTTTTCTTCGGGACACATCATGCTTACTAATGAGCAATATATAGAATATGCTCCTCCTGGTGGGTATGTTCCGAATGAAAAAGTAAAAATAGAAATTGTTTTAGGCGATATAACAAATGAAAAAACTGATGCTATCGTAAATGCTGCTAATAAAGATCTTATGGCAGGCGGAGGCGTTTGTGGTGCCATATTTGAAAAAGCTGGTTATAGAGAGTTGCAAGAAGAATGTAATAAGTTATCACCAATAAAGACAGGCGAAGCAGTTTGTACATCAGGCTATAATCTATTTGCTAAATACATTATACATGCTGCTGGTCCTATTTATAGAGGTGAATCATCTGCACCATATTTAAAAAATGCATATATAAATAGTTTGAAAGCGGCAGAAGAAAAGAAACTAGAATCTATTGCATTTCCTTCAATTTCTACTGGTATATACGGATATCCATTAGAAGAAGCTGCAAGAATAGCTTTAGATGCTATTATGTCTTTTGATTATCAAAGTATAAGATTAGTAAGAATCGTATGCTTTAACGAAACTACATATCAAGCTTATTTAAATGAATACGAAAGGATAAAAAAATAATATGCCATACGAACCTAAGAAATTTGCAGCTTTACGTATTCTTCAAATACTACAAGAAAAAAGTAGTGAAGCATATCCATTAACACAAAGTGAGATATCTGAAATATTAAGAAATAAATACGGAATAGAATTAGAAAGAAAAGCTATTTCTAACTATATTCAATTATTAGAAGATGCTGAATATGATATTGAAAGAACCAGTAAAGGTGTTTATTTGATATCTAATGTATTTGAAAAATCAGAAATAAGAATATTGATAGATTCTATATTATGTTCAAGATATTTGAATAGTCATCATTCTAAAGATTTAATTCAAAAGCTAGTTAAGTTTGGTGGATTTGGATATAGAAGCCATGTCAAACACATCTATTCTATCAATGAATGGGAGAAAACTGAAAATCAAGCAGTTTTATTAAATATTGATATTATTGATGAAGCAATAGAAAGAAATAGCCAAATATTAATTAAATATGGTAAATACAATTTGAAGAATGAACTTGTATCTAGATATTCTCAAAAAGTAAGTCCATATTTAATGTTGCTTCATAATCAAAAGTATTATTTAATGGGATACAATAACTATCATAAGAAAATGACATTTTTAAGAATCGATAAAATGATCAAAGTTGACATATTAGATGAACCATTAACACCATATAAGGATATAAATGGTGGAAAAGATATTGATTATAAAGATTTATCAGTATCAAGACCGTACATGTTTGCTGATAAATCTTGTGATATTAAAATAAGATGTGATGAAAAGTATTATGATCAAATCGTAGATTGGTTTGGATTTGAATCATTTATTGAAAAGAAAGATAATAATATGATTGAAGTTACAATCAAATCATCACCAGAAGCATTTGTGTACTGGGCACTTCAATATGGAGATATATGTGAAGTAGTATCACCAGAAAGTGTAAGAAATGCAATAATTGAAAAGATAAAAGAAGTAAATAAAAATTATAATATTTGAGTAAATGAAAACCCCATTAATTAATGGGGTTTTCATTATTATCATAAACATTACTATTCAAGTATAAATTCTTTTCGAATTAAAATTTTTTAATCTCTGTCCCAAAATAAACTCCATATACCTGCTATTAATAATGCTGGAATGATTGCAAAAAAGTAGAATGTCTCATTTTCTTCGATAAATCCTATTAATAACAAGGCTAATGCAATTATAACTAAAATGCCAGATAAGAATATAAATAATTTGAGTTTAAAATAATTAATTACTTCTTTTTTTTCTTCTTTGACTTTGCTTTTAAATAAGTTTTCAATAGAATCAAATACTCCATTTGAATTATCATTTCCAGCCACTTCATTTCCACATTTTGGACAAAAAAGCGCATCATCATCAATTTTACTTCCACAATTCTTGCAATACATTATATTAGTCCTCACTTTTAATAAATAATTATCTATTTTTGTTTTCATCTTCACTACTATAAGAATAACTTATAGTCTTATTATTACGATTTGATTCAATAATTTTATCTTTAACTTTTTCACCAATATAGTGTGTGACCTCTGGATGCCTTTCACAAAATTTGACAACTCCTGTAACAACAGTTGCAGTAGCAGTAACAACTTTAATTAATTTTTTTAACATAATCCTTCTCCAATCTTTATTTTTTTATTCTTTTTATTATGATGGGTAAAGCCCAAATGCCAATTATGAGCACAACTGAAAGCAACCCATAAACATATAACGAACTATATTCGTTACCAAACAAAAGTGATAATGATGTGACCAAACCCAAAAATATAGAAAGTGTTATTTTAAATGCTAAGATTCTAACACTACTTTTTAAATTTCTTTTTGTCCTCATCCGTTCTTCATATTCTTTGCCATAGTTACTATAATGAAATTCATGTACCACATGTAAAGAATCATCTTTTTTAGTACTATCATTATTACTTATTTGAATACCGCATTTTTTGCAAAAACGAGCATCATCATCAATTTTATTTCCACAATTCTTACAAAACATCAAAATCATCCTCATCTTTCATGTTAATTATACTTGTTTTTTTTTAATTTCTTCAAGCATTAGTTTCCCTATAGTCATATTATTTTGCATTTTTTTAATTTCAATTTGCATTTGAAATAATGCTTCACTAATAACTTGTTCTGGATGAGTTTTAAATTTGATTAAACAATCTTTTATTTTGCTATATGAATAGCCACAATCCTTTAAGAATTTAGAAATCATGAATTCGTCAACTTCCTCATCACTATATTCATAAGCTATGCCAACCATGCATTTATTTTTTCTTGTGATAACACGTTTTTGTAGTTGTATTATTTGTCTTCTACTTAGTCCTGTTATTTTTTCTAATTCTTTTTCTTTCATACATTTATTAATCAATTTTATGATAAACTTGTTCGTAGCGAACACGCAATATCTTTTTTAAAAAATTCCTTTCTATAAAAGAACTTGATTTTTACGCGAGAAAAGTTTAACTTATGTTCCAAAATTGATACATCATTTTTGATATAATGGTAGTGTAAAAAAGAGGTGATCTTATGGTCGAATATGAAATGAAAGCATTCGTTTGTCCGCATTGTCAAAAAATGTTTATGAAAAGAATATCTAATGTAGTAAGAGTAGATAAAGAGGAAGAAAGATTAAGCTTAATAACTAAAATAAGGAATGCCGATAATTATTTAAATGAGTGTCCGTATTGTTATGAAGTTTTTAAAGTAAATATGCCACTAATTTATGTAGATAATATCAATAAACTAACAATTAATTATGTCCCATCAATAGGATTTTTAAATGAATTTTTAAGGGTAACAAATAAAATTAGTGATTATAAGCATCGACTAGTAATAGGAGATACAAATAGGTTTAGTGAAAAATTTGATATTATGTATAGTGGCATGGATGATAAATTGTTAGAAATATACAGGCATGAATTAAAAAAAATATTAAGTACAAACTATATTACTTTTAGTTTGCTTGGTGAAAAACTACTAGTAAATGCTAAAATCAAAGATAGTATCTATTCATCATTGATTAATAAGCAATTATTAGAGGATATTTATAATGATATAAAGGATGAAAACTTTTTTACAAGGAATAATGATTATATTGTTGATGATTTGTTTGTTAATTCTATTTATAACACTAAAGATCAATTGCCAGTGCATGAATTATTAAAAAAAGAACGTAGAGATGTTGTATTGGTTAGAATAGATGATTTAAATATAGATTTATATTATAAGACAGATAATGATTTAGTTAATGTTGATGTTTTAGTAAGAGTAAAATCAGAAATAAAAAAAGGCCATATTATCAAAGTAGAATCATTAACTGAAGAAGAATTAGGTTTTCCTTTCAAAAAATTAAAAAGAATATCTAAATATATTTTTACTTATAAAGAATATGATGACTTATTAAATCGATTATTAACCGGAATTAATTCGAATTTTACACTATCATATAAGGATGCGATTATAACTAAAGATATTTATGATAGTTATGAATTAAATGAAGTATTAGAGCAAAAAGAAAATGTTTTGACTTTCATCGATGAGTCTAAATGTGATAGTAATTGTAGATATATAATTGTATCCCCAAAAGACACCATTTTTTTAACAAAAGAAAAAATGATAAGAACAATGAATATCGAATATAAATATTTTAAGGTAATAGGGAAAGAAGAAATAGATGGAATCTATTTCATTATCTTATTAGCTTTATTTAATAAAGATGCAGTGCTGATGAATAAAATTGAAGTATCTTATAAAGATAATAATGAAATATATGATAAAGTATCGAAATATATAAAGGCTGCATCTAGTTCTACTTACATATTGGATCTAAAGGGAATAAATGATTATGATCAATTAATTGGTTATCGCTTTGGTGAAAAGAAAACATCAAGAGATAATTTGATTGTCGAAGCGATAATAGAAAATAAAAATGTTCCAAATATCGTAAAATAACTATTGATGTGTCAATTTTGATACATCGTTAATGATATAATAATGTTGTAAAATAAATAAATCGTTGTTGTGTTTCGTATTGTTTTAGTTCTAATTCCTTTCGTGATTACATATTTTTCAACTTACACCTCCTTTCAATTCATAACTAATTCTTTCAAGTTGTTCATAAGAAAAATATGTATGTTGTTTTTAACATTTTTTTACCTTTCTTAAAAACAAGCCTTCGGGCTTGTTTTTTTTAATTTTAAATATTTTATGATATTGAAAAAGAAAAAATACTTGAAATTGTATCATTACAATGATATAATTATATTGTATCGTTGCAATGATATAAAAAGGAGATAATATATGGCATACATTACATTATTTCATGGTTCAGATCATGTTATTAAAAAACCTGAATATGAATTAGGCAAAAAAACTAATGATTATGGTAGAGGATTCTATTGTACAATGATTCCTGATATGGCAAAAGAATGGGCATGTAAAAGAAATACAAATGGTTTTATGAATGAATATTTATTGGATGATAGTGAATTGAAGGTTTTAAATTTATTAGATGGTAATCATACAGTATTAAATTGGATTGCGTTACTTTTAGCACATCGAATATTTACTATCAATGATGAAATTGGTCAAGATGCTAAAGATTATTTGATACAACATTTTTCAATTGATACAAGTTTGTATGATATTATTATTGGATATCGAGCAGATGATTCATATTTTTCTTATGCTCAATCTTTTATTCATAATGCTCTCCCTCTACGTGGTCTTTCTAAAGCCTTGCAGCTTGGAAAACTTGGACAACAAACTGTACTTGTCTCAAAAAAAGCTTTTGAAAAAATAAAATTTGTTAAAGCAGAGCCAGTTGATAAAGAAATATATTATTCTAAATTCCTTGCAAGAGATATACAAGCAAGAGAAGAATACAATTCTGAAGTAAAGAAAAGTAAATCATACAAAGATGATATCTTTGTAATGGATATTTTAAGAGGAGAGGTGAAAAATGATGATCCGCGCATACAACGAATTATACTTAAATGATGCACAAATATTACTTGCTAATGCATTTGACTATGCATTAAATGATTGTAAACAATCACCTGAATGGTTTTCCAATATTTTTGCATCATCTAAAGAAGCAAAAGAAATAGAAAGAGGAAACCCCTCTTTCGTATCTGGTAAAGCAGCAGAAGAAATCATAAAAGACATTTTAAATACAGTATTACCTGATGAACATTTTCCTAAAGCATCTTTTAAACAGGATAGATCTATGGCATATTGGGCTGGTTGGGCCCTTGCTTATTACCAATGGTATAGTGCAAAAAGATTCAAAGACATATTTTCACATATATCATTAAATGAAATCATGTCAATGTATAAGGTATATCATGAAATGGACATTACTAATTTTGTAGAAGATATGAATAAAAAATATGAGCATTCTCCTTTTAAAACTAAATTAAAAACAATACGAGAGGCTAGAAAATTATCACAAAATGAACTATCAGTCTTATCAGGTGTAAATAAACGATCAATTCAACTCTATGAACAAAGAATAAATGATATTGATAAAGCACAAGCACAAACTTTGTATAAATTATCATTAGTTCTCGGATGTGAAGTCGAAGAATTATTAGAAAATCCACAGGTAGAAGAATAAAAAATATATTGTATCAAATTTGATACATCGTTAATGATATAATAATGTTGTAAAATAAATAAAAACGTTGTTGTGTTTCGTATAACTAATTTCCAATCTATTTCGTGATTACATATTTTTCACTTTACACCTCCTTTCAATTAATAAATAAGTTTTCAAGTTGTTCATAAGAAAAATATGTATGTTGTTTTTCAATCATTAATTTTCCTTTCTTAAAAACAAGCCTTCGGGCTTGTTTTTGTTTTAAATAAAAAATTTATATAAAACACTTGTTTTCTACAATAAATATGGTATAATATTAGTAGGAAAGTAAGAAAATCGGAAAAGAGGAAATAACATGATAGTAGAATTAAGAAAAAAATCACAAATAACATTACCAAAAGAAATAGTAAAACAATTGTGTTTAAATGAAGGTGATAGTTTTGAAGTAATTGTGGAAAATGGATGTATATTATTACAACCAGTTGCTGTATATTCTAAAGAATATATTTCAAAACTTGAAAAAGAAATAAAAGAATTAAAAAGTAAATCTCTTAATAATAAATCATTTGATAATACAGATGATTTAATTAAAGATTTAAAGTAAAAATAGGTATCTAGGCTAACGAATTATTCTTTAACTATTGACAATAAGATGTAAATTAGTGTATATTATAAACGAAGGTTGAAAAATCTTTCAAATGTATGTCGCTTCTCGATATGCGACTCATAAATGGTCGAGCTCAAATGTCTATCGCTTCTCGATATGCGACTCATAAATGGTCGAGCTCAAATTTTGAGATATCATCTAATCTGATGATATCTCTTATTTTTATATATAAGTGATATATAGACTATCAACATATATTTCACAGAAAAACCTTAGTCTTTATTTAAATTGAAAAAGATAGCCTATTATGGTATAATACATATGAGGTAAAAATATGTTAATTAAATACGAATTAAAAAAGAAAAGTAGTGAGTGTAAAGCAAGGCTTGGACATATCACTACACCACATGGAGAATTTGATACACCAGTCTTTATGGCTGTAGGTACCCAAGGTACTGTCAAAACATTAGAAAGAGAAGAAATAGAAGAAGTAGGATCGAAAATAATATTAGGTAATACTTATCATTTATGGTTACAGCCTGGAACTGATGTTTTAGATAAGGCTGGAGGCTTACATAAATTTATGAACTGGCCTCATCCAATACTAACTGACAGTGGTGGATATCAAGTATTCTCTTTATCAAAACTAAGAGATATTACAGAAGAAGGCGTTACTTTCAAACATCATAAAAGTGGTAAAAAATTATTCTTATCACCAGAAAAATCAATAGAAATTCAAAATTCAATCGGTTCTGATATTATGATGTGTTTTGATGAATGTCCACCATATCCATGTAAAAGAGATTATATGGAAAAATCAGTAGATAGAACATTACGTTGGGCTCAAAGATGTCTTGATGCTAACAAACATAAAGATACACAAGGCTTATTTGGAATTGTGCAAGGTGGAGAATACATGGACATCAGAAAATATTGTGCTGAAAAATTAGTATCAATGGATTTTGATGGCTATTCAATCGGAGGTACATCTGTTGGTGAACCCAAAGAAATTCAAAATGAAGTATTAGATAATGTGCTAGATATCTTACCAGAAAATAAACCAAGATATCTAATGGGAGTAGGTTCTCCAGGTGCTATTTTAGATGCAGTTGAACGTGGTATTGATATGTTTGACTGCGTACTACCAACACGTATTGCACGTCATGGTACTGCCATGACTACATATGGACGTAAACTCTTAAAAAACAAAGAATTTGAATTTGATTTTAATCCACTTGATGAATGTTGTGATTGTTACTGCTGTAAGAATTACACAAGAGCATATATCCATCATTTAATCAAAGCTGAAGAAATCTTAGGATATAAGCTATTAAGCATGCACAACATTCGTTATTTAAATAGATTAACTGAAGGAATAAGAGAAGCTATTAAAGAAGATCGTTTCTTAGAATTTAAAGAAAAGGTATATAAAGATTATGGAATTAAAGATGACAAAGATTTCTAAAATATTGACAGCATTCATTATTCTTTTATTTGTTCTTGCACTATGTGGATGTAGAGAGGTAAAAGAAAATGAAGATAAAGAAAAAGATGAAAAAACAAGTACTCTTATCATTGAACTTGGAAATGATGCTAAAGAAGCTAATGTAGTACTTGCTGATAATAAAGATTTAAATAATGCAGCTAGCACTATTTCTATTGATCCAAATACTAAATTAGCACCAGTTGCGTATGTTGACATCCAAAAAGAAGAAGCAATTAAGAAAGATGGAGATTATGTAGATTCAAGGAATAATAATAATCCACAAGATTATAGTAATTATTATTATATTGCGTATTCATTCTATCTTAAAAATGGAAATGCTGAAAAAGTAAATATAAAATCAAGCCTTGATTTTTTAACTGCAACATTTAATATTGATGCAGCCTTAAGATTTATCATAATCCAAAATGATGATTTAGAAAACTTCAATATTTATATGAAAGAAGATTCAAATCCAGTTGATTCAAATGATAAAACTCCATATGAGCTTGCTATCAATTATGAATCAGATACTAAAATATGTTCAAGTAATTTTGAACTAGGTCCAAATGAAGTGAAAAAATACACAATCATTATTTGGCTTGAAGGATGGGACGCTGAATGCGTAAATTCAATTATGAGCGCTGAACTTAAAATGAAAATGACATTTGATATTAATAAATAGAATAAAAAAAGAAAAGGATTTAGGAATATGCAATTTTTCAACAAAAAGATTTCTAAATTATTAATAATATTATTACTCATTACTTTCACCCTATTCTTTAGTGGCTGTAATGACACAATACCAAATGATGGTAAAGTGACACTAGATATATCATCTGATTATAAAGAATATGTAAAATCAGAAATACCATCATTTACTTTATATTTTGATGGCACCTTAAACACAATAAAAAATGTGAATAAGAGCTATTATACTGTATTTAGTGGCAATGAAGATATTATCTTAAGTGATGCTTTAACCAAACTATTTAAAGAATATGAAGGTAAAGTAGAATTTGAAGTAGTCAAAGAAAAGAAATCAAAAAATAGAGAATTTTCATATTTAGAAGATGGAAAAGTGAAAAATAAGATGATGCCTTTAGATGATGAAGTATCATATAATGAAGTAGCATATATACCACTTTCAAATGGTCTAAAGCTCACAATTGATTATTGTAGATTTGTAAGTGATGGTGTAACATATTATTCTTGGTGTTATGAAAGATCAATTTCGATGTATTTATATTATCCAATTATGGTAATCGAAAATGAAGGTGTAAAAGAACTTACTATTCTTACAGTTCCAAACAAGGTAAAAATCCATGTAACACCAGAACTTAGACTTTCAAACATTTTACAAAAAGATACATACACAAAACCAAATCTATATAATTTTGAATATGCATCTGGTACTAGCTTAGAAGAAAAGAAAAATATAGTATGGGATTATTATTCTAATTATAATTTAAGTGAAAGAGCTGATAAATTCACCTTTGATTATTTAAATAATAAATATCAAGTAGAATTAAATGATGCTGGTTTTCAAATAACTTGGTTAAATAAATTATCATAAATAAGGAAGGAGAACTATTATGGATAAAATATATGGTTTAGAAAAAATGTCACTTGTAGATTATGATGGACATTTATGTGCTACCATCTTTTTAGCAGGATGCAATTTTAGATGCCCTTTTTGTCATAACAGTTCTTTAGTTTTAGATACTGATAATTTACAAGCATATAGTGATGAAGAAATATTTTCATATTTAGAATCAAGAAAGAAGATGCTAGATGCAGTGTGTATCACCGGAGGTGAACCAACACTAACAGCTAATTTAGAAGAAATCATTGATAGAATTAAATCTTTAGGATATTTAGTTAAATTAGATTCTAATGGCACAAAACCAGAAATTCTAAAACATCTAATTGATGCTAAAAAAGTAGATTATATTGCGATGGATGTTAAATCATCATATGCTAAATACAAAAAAGTGGCAGGAATTACTAACAATAAATTAATAGATAAAGTATTAGAATCAATTGAAATATTAAAGAATTCTAATATTGATTATGAATTTAGATGTACATTAGTAAAAGAATTACATGAAAAGGAAGATATTGAAGGAATTGGAGAATTAGTGAAAGGTGCTAAAAGATTCTATTTTCAAAAATTCACTGATCATGGTTATTGCATCAAAGATGGATTTAGTGAAGTTGACATAAGTATCGCAAATGAATATTTAGATATAATAAAGAAATATGTGCCTAATGCATCATTAAGAGGATATTAATATGAAAAAAACAGGAACGATATTGATATTATTTTTATGTTTATTATGCTTATTTGGCTGTAAAGCAGAAGAACAGGAAGAACCAAAAGGACATGTTCATGAATTTCAAGATGGTTTTTGTATTCACTGTGGACTAATGTGTGAACATGATATAATAATAAATGGAAAATGTAAGATTTGTGGTAAAGTTATGCCAGCACATAAACATCATTTCTTAAGAGGA
The DNA here is from genome assembly GCA_016280895.1 of Bacillota bacterium. Taxonomy (GTDB): domain Bacteria; phylum Bacillota_I; class Bacilli_A; order ML615J-28; family CAG-698; genus RGIG3506. The sequence goes on along the minus strand of JAEEHM010000087.1, from coordinate 15,645 downwards.
AAATGTATCGAATGTGGATATGAATGTGTTCATGATATTGAAAAATGCAATCAAATGTGCTCAATTTGTGGTTATGTGAGAGAACATGAATATGTGGATGGTAAATGTATATATTGTGGTGATATTATGAATTATGAAACAGGAAGCCTAAATTCTAAATATAAATCAAAAGTTGCAGATACAGATGCAGGTAGTGTTGAAAAAGTAGTATTTCAAAGCTATGATTATGCCAACAACAATCCTTTTGAAAATACCTTCTTTGTGTATTTACCTAATTCTTATTATAAAGATACAACTAAAGAATATAATGTAATATATCTACTACATGGAAGTGGAGAAAATGCAGCATATTGGTTAGCACAACTTTCATATAAAGGCGGATATACTGAGGCAACAAAGGTCTTACTTGATAATTTACACAAAAATAAAGAATGTGAAGAAACAATTGTTGTTACACCAACCTTTAATTTAAACAAAAGTGCAAACTTCCATAAAGAATTAATCAATAATATCATGGTAGAATGTGAATCAAGATATCGTACTAAGGCTGGTCTTTACAACAAAAACAAAAATGAGATAAAACCAGAAGATTTTATCTCATCAAGATATTATCGAGCATTTGCAGGTTTGTCATATGGTTCTAAAATAGCATGGACAATTATGGCCTATGACCTACCATATTTTGCGTATTTTGGCATGTTTTCTGGCGGTTTAATCGATTTAACTTATCTACATACAGATTTATCTAATACACTTAAAAACACAGAATATGACATAAAATTTGTATACAACGCTTGTGCAACAAATGATTCACTATACTCAGATCATAAAAATGCATACAATTATTTTATGAACATTAATGGAAAACTAAGAGAAGATAATACATGTTTTGTAGATAAAGGAACACTTGGTCATACATATAATACATGGCTGAGTGATTTATATAATTGTATGGCATTAGTATTCTTTAAATATAATTAAATTAAAATGCAATTTCCTTTTAAGAAATTGCATTTTATGTTATTAACATAATTTATTAATGTTATCATTGATAAAATTAATAAATTTTACTTTTTCCTCATTACTTAAATCGGTATTATTAATAAAATCATTCATTTTGATTCTATTATTTTTGAAATCATTATGAATTAAATCGATAAATCTTTTATCTATATCCATACTAAGCCCAAATTGGTAGAAATCATTCTTTGTGATATTTTTTCTTTTGCCATTGATAGAAAGAGCCATTTCTTCTTGATTGAAGATCATTAAAACTGGAACTAAATCATATGCAGGTGTAAGTTGATATTTTCCATCAATTTCATATAATGAAAAATTCTTTAGGTGCATATCTGTATTGCCAATGATATATGAGAATAAGATGATTTTATAAAACTTTATTTTATCAATGTTTTCATAAAAAGAATATTTATTTATAACATTCTTATAGCATCTTTCATAAGAACCATTATATTTATATTCAGTTTGGCTATTTGATAACTGACAAAAATCTTCCATTGGTATTTTTTTATTATTTTGTCGATCAATTCTTTTGATAATAAATAATAAATCATTATTATTTTTTATAATTCCACAATCAACAGTATCAATTCCACAAATATTTGCAAGCTTCATGCCTATCCATTCATAATATACAATATTATTTAAATTAGCTTGCTGTGTTTTTATGATATATTCTTGATTCATTACTGATACTGTTTTACGTGCTTTTCTCACATTAATATCTAAAGAAAACTTCTTTTGTACACCAGTAAGAATTTTTCCAGCATTTAAATTTTCATCAATTATTTTTTCTTCATCAATATCTATTTTAGGAATTGTATATGAATCAAACATTTTCTTGATACATGATGGATGCCAATACATTTGTGCATCATTTAATATTTTGCCACAACACATACAAATCTTATTATTCATAATATTCCTCCCTTACACTCACGATACCAATTGGATTTTTACATGTTTTAAGAAGAAGCGACATTCTATCATTTATGGAAATATTGAATTTCTTTAAAGCTACTTCAAGTAAATATCCTTCTGGAATCAAACCATCAAAAAACGGAAATAAAATATTACTTGTATATCTTTTTTTGTCTTTTGGAAGTGTCAAGCTGATAGCTTTGCAGTTTTTATCATCAAAATATTTATCATCATATTCAAAAATGAACTCATTGTTATCATCTTGTATTATCTTACCAGCAAATATTTCATCATAATAAACATATCCTATTTTCATTTATTCTCAATCTCCTTTTTACTTACTACTAGTAATGTTAAATCAAAAACATTTAAAACATCATATAATTTATCAAGTTGAATTGTCGGTTTATTATTTTCTAACTCAATGATAAATTTAGGACTTACATCAGCATATACTGCCACTTGTTTTTGGGTTAACTTCATTCTTTTTCTGTTTTCTTTTATTACTTCACCAATTGTTTTCATAAATATTACCTCTCGGTAATATTATAACACGATAAAAGCAAAAAATCAAGAAAATATTTACGTTCGGTAATATTTTTGTAAGAAATATTGAAATATAGATAAAATATTACCGAAAGGTAATATTTTATGATATAATAGAATGCAAGTAGACAATACTATCAATAAATGATATAATAATTATAAATATAAAGGTAGTAATGATGTTTGATCCAAAAAGTAAAAAATATCCATATCCTGAATATACAGATATGCATTATTTAAAAATAAAAAAAGATAAGAAATTAATATTTGATGAGAATTATCCATATATTGATAAATCTAAATCTTTTAGATTTAAAAGATTCTTAGTAAGAATATTATTATATTTGCTTGTATTTCTAATGACAAAAATAAGACTTGGAATAAAAATATATAATAAAAAATTATTAAAGAAATATAAAAAAGATTTAAAGAATGGACTTATCACTGTATCTAATCATATTCATATGTGGGATTATTTAGCTATTTTAAGACTAGTTAAACCAATTAAGCCATATGTAATTGTGTGGGATAAGAACATCAATGGTGAAAGTGGAAATTTAGTTAGATTAGTTGGTGGTATACCAATTCCCGTTGAAACTGTAAAAGCTAAAAAAACATTCTTAGGTGCTATTAAGGAAATCTTAGAAAATAATAAGTGTTTACACGTATATCCAGAAGGGAGTATGTGGGAATTGTATCCATACCTTAGACCATTTAAAAAAGGCGCATTTAGATTTGCGTATGAATATGATAAAAAGATCTTACCTATTATTTTCACCTTTAGAAAACCTAATTGGATAAGAAGAACTATATTTAAACAAGAAGCTTGCATAAATTTGACAATATGTGAAATTAAAGAAATTGATAAAAGCTTAGATAAAAATGATGCAATAGATAAAATGACAATAGATACATTTAATGAAATGATTAAATGTGGTAAAATAGAAAATAATCCATATAATCCAATATTTAAAAATGATAGAAAGGTAGAATTATAACATGAAATATTTTATTTATTTTAGTGAAACAGGAAATGGTGATGTAGTAGCTGATTATTTGAAAGAAAAAGATTTTCAAATAATAAAGATTGAAATGAAGAAGAGACTTGCTAAATCATTTTTCTTTAAGATGATGCAAGGTGGTTTTTTAGCATCTATTCATGCTAAATCAAAAATCAATGATTTAGATTTAAATTTAAATATGGATGACGAGGTAGTAATCGGTTCTCCTATATGGAATGCTAGACTTGCTAGTCCTATTAATACCATTTTAAAAAAGTATGAATTTGTGAGACCTAGCTTTGTGTTATATAGTGGTAGTGGTACAGCTAAGCATGCACTTAAATATTTAGATAAGAACTTTCATGAAAGTAAAGTGATTATTTTAAAAGAACCTAAGAAATATGAAGAAGAATTGAATAAATTATCGTTGTTAGAAAATGAAAATGGGCAGAATTAATCTGACCATTTTTTAGTATTGATATAACTCCATTCTTTAGAACATTTCATTATAATTCATGGAGCAATGTAAAATCCTTAATATAATAATTTCTTTGCTGGCTTCATCAATCTCGTAAAATGCAATGTAATTGTCTATTAAAATTTTTCTAATATTGCTATTATTGACAAATTCATTACTTAGTACTGGAGCACTTTTTGGAAACAAAGAAATCTCATCGAATTTCTCATATATTCTATTTACTAATTTGTCTGCAGCAAAAATATTACCCAAAATAAAGGCAATATAATTGTAAATGTTGATTATATCTTTTTGCGCACATTTTTCAATTATTACTTGATACTTTATGTCCATTTCTAATGACCTCTTTAATGAAAGAATCTAAATCCATTCTTCCTTCATGCCTGTTTGGATCATTTAACGCTTCATTTAAAGCAATTGCTTCTTGAAGCTTTAAGATTTTTTGCTCGTAATAATCTACACTCATAATCACCATATCGCTATAGCCATTTTTTGTAATAACAATAGGACCATCATTTTCTTTACACATTTTAGAAATATTGGCAGTGTTTTTTAGTTCATTGATTGGTAAAATTCTTGGTAAAGATTGCATGTTAAATATCTCCTTTTTGTATCTTTATTATACCATAATTATACCATAATTATTATGGCATGTCAATAAAAAAGACTGATTTATTATATCTTTAATATAATCAGTCGTTTAAATTATTTATATAAGTTTTTTTAATTATAATATTTATCAATATAACTACATGCATTAATAGCAGCAATAGAACCATCGTTGACAGCTGTTGTAAGTTGTCTGATCTTTTTGCTTCTACAATCACCAACTGCATATAAACCTACTGTTTTAGTTTGCATATCATTATCAGTTACAATATAACCTTTTTCTAAATCAACTAAATTAGCGAAATTCTCATTTTGTGGGATTTGGCCGATGCAAATGAAACAAGCAGGAACTTTGAATTCTTTTTGTTCTTTTGTTTTTGTGTTTTCAAAGATTAATGATTTTAATTCATCATCATAATTGAATTTAATCAAATTAAGATTATGTTCAATGATGATGTTTTCTTTTGATTTAACTAAATCAATTAAAGCTTTTTCACCAAAGAATTTATCAAATAAGGTATTCATATAAACCTTTGTGCAATAAGATGAAAGAAGAAGAGCATATTGAAGGGCAGTATTTGCATCTCCAATTAAGCATACTTCCTGTCCCTTATAAAAAGCACCATCACAGGTAGCACAGTAGCTTACACCCTTACCGATTAAATCTTCTTCACCTTCGACACCAATGTGACGGTGTTTAGCACCAGTTGCGATAATTAAGGCTTTTGAATAGAAGATGTTATCATATTCTGATATTATTTCAAATATTTCTTTATCATTATAAAGAGCTTTCTCAACTTTTATGATTTTTTCAAATTCAAATTCAGCACCTAAGTCCATAATTTGATTTGATAAATTATCACTAAAATCAGAGCCTGAGATTTCTTTAATGCTTGGGAAGTTTTCTACACGAGGTGATGTTGCTATTTGACCACCAATTCCTTCACATTCAAAGATTCTTACATTTTTACCAGCTCTTAGAGAATAAAGAGCAGCAGTCATACCTGCTGCTCCTGCTCCTATAATAATTATATCATCTAATTTGATATTATCATTTATAGTTTTCATATTAACCTCTTATTTTCTAGATTCAATATAACGCTTAACTTCTGATGCATTATCATAAACATCAAAGTTTTCATCATCTTTAAATACAAGAAGTGTTGGTGCTTTTTTAACATTGTATTGTCTAGTTAAATCTGGATTTTCTTCAGCATCAACTACTTGATATTTAATACCAGCCTTATCTAACATCATCTTGCTCATTTTGCAGTTTGGACAAGTCTTTGTTGCAAAAAGAACTAATTTTTCATCAAAGCTTGCTTTTTCTTCATTGCATTCGCATTGTTTGTTATCTTCAACTGGACTTTCTTCCTTTTTCTTTAAAACTGATGTATTGATGTTATATACTTTTCTTTCTCTGAATTCTTCAGCTTTACCATCATTCCAGTTTTGAACTGGTCTGTAGTAACCTGTGATACGAGAATATACTTCAGTCTTTTCACCACATACTGGACAAGTATAAACCTCACCTGTGATATAACCATGTTTAGCACATACTGAATATGTTGGAGAGATTGTGTAATATGGTAATTTGTAATTTTCTGCAATCTTTCTAACTAAATTAGCAGTAGCTTGCCAAGATGGCATCTTTTGACCTAAGAAGGCATGGAATACTGTACCAGATGTATAAAGTGTTTGAAGTTCATCTTGAATATCTAAAGCACTGAAGATATCATCAGTATAACCTACTGGTAAATGACTTGAATTTGTGTAATAAGGAACTTTATCATTTCCTGATGCAGTAATGATATCAGGGAAGTTCTTCTTATCATGTTTTGCAAGTCTGTATGAAGTAGATTCAGCTGGAGTTGCTTCTAGATTATATAGATCACCATATTGTTCTTGATAATCTGATAATTTATTTCTCATGAAGTTAAGAGTCTTCTTAGTAAATTCTTGAGCTTCTTTGTTTGTTAAATCTTTACGTAACCATTTAGCGTTTAAGCAACATTCATTCATACCAACAAGTCCGATTGTAGAGAAGTGGTTGTTGAAAGTACCTAAATAACGTTTAGTATATGGATATAAGCCAGCATCTAATAGCTTAGTGATAACATTACGTTTAATCTTCAAGCTTCTAGCCGCAATATTCATCATCTTTTCTAATCTATCAAAGAATTCAGTTTCATTTTCTGATAAATATGCAAGCTTTGGCATGTTGATAGTAACAACACCAACAGAACCAGTAGATTCACCAGAACCGAAGAAACCACCAGATTTCTTTCTAAGTTCTCTTAAATCTAATCTTAATCGACAGCACATTGATCTAACATCAGATGGTTCCATATCAGAATTGATATAATTTGAGAAATATGGAGTACCATATTTAGCAGTCATTTCAAATAATAATCGATTATTTTCTGTTTCGCTCCAATCGAAATCTTTAGTGATTGAATATGTAGGGATAGGGTATTGGAAACCACGTCCATTAGCATCACCTTCAATCATAATTTCGATGAAAGCTTTATTGACCATCTTCATTTCTTCTTGACAATCCTTGTATTTGAAGTTTTGTTCTTGTCCACCAACGATTGCAGGAAGCTCTGCTAGGTCATTTGGAACTGTCCAGTCTAATGTTACATTAGTGAAAGGAGCTTGTGTTCCCCATCTAGATGGAGTGTTAACACCATAAATGAATGATTGAACACATTGTTTAACTTCTTTGTATGTTAAATTGTCTTTTTTAACGAATGGTGCTAAATAAGTATCAAATGATGAAAATGCTTGTGCACCAGCCCATTCATTTTGCATGATACCTAAGAAGTTAGTCATTTGATTACATAAAGTTGATAAATGGCTAGCAGGAGAAGAAGTAATCTTTCCAGGTACACCACCTAAACCTTCAGTAATTAATTGTTTTAAAGACCAACCAGCGCAATATCCAGTAAGCATTGATAAATCGTGAATATGAATATCACAATTTCTATGAGCATCACCAATTTCTTTATCATATACTTCTGATAACCAGTAATTAGCTGTAATTGCTCCTGAGTTAGATAAAATCAAACCACCAACTGAATATGTAACTGTCGAATTCTCTTTAACTCTCCAGTCATTGATGTTTAGATAATTATCAACAGTTCTCTTATAGTCAAGAACAGTTTCTTGAGCCTTTCTAATATTTTCATGTTGCTTTCTATAAATGATATAGCTTTTAGCAACATCAGTATAATTAGCTTGGATCAATGTAACTTCAACTGTATCTTGAATATCTTCAACTGATATTGTATTATCTACAATTTTATCCTTAAAATTAGCTGTAACCCTTAAGGCTAACAACTCAATAATATCTGTAGTATAGAATCTATTTACAGATACAAATGCTTTCTCAATTGCAGATTCAATTTTCTTTAAATTAAATTCTACGACACTACCATCACGCTTTTTAACATTCAACATAAAAAAACCTCCAACACTAAATAAGTACTATCATTATACAATGTTTTGAGCTAATAGTCAAAGCATTTGCAAAATGAAAACGAAATATTTTTTTCATTGTGTAATACTTGTAAATCAAGTACTTTTTAAGTCTTATTTTTCTATCAATTTTGAAAGAAAAAAAGCTTAATGCAATGCACTAAACTTTCTTTTTATAACTTATATAAATCTTCAATCAACAAATAATACATTCCACAATTGATTCTATTTCCTTGTAAATAGAAATCTTTAATACTTTTAAGTAAAGATGTATTAGTAGGCATCTTATCTACAGTCATATTAGGATCTCCATAAATAAAATCAAAAGCTAAATGATCACCTGATGCACATGGTACGATATATCCACTTTTAAACATTCTTAAGATATTTGAATTCTCATTATCGATTAATTTCGGTATTTGTGGTGAAAATAACCATGAATAACCATAGATTGCTTTGAATTGATATTCAGGGAAGTATTTTTTCGCAAATTCTACAGCCTTTTTAAATGCGATAATATTATCTTCATATTTATAGTGATTACCAACATGCATTTCTAGGATGTAATCACCCTCTTTAATATATTCAGTCCATTTATTTTTATCAAGCTTGATTTTATTATTAGTGATAATACCATCTTTAGTAATATAATAGCCAATATATGATTTATTAGTTTCTTTATATGTTGTCGTAAAAGCATAATCGGAAATACCATTTACCCCATCGATTTGGCCATCTTTTCTTATTTTTTCACCACTACCTGCAAGGATTATCATTTCATTGTCATTTGATCTAAATATATGCAAATTAGCATCAAAGATGTATGGAATCATGAATGATAAATAATCAATATTGAAAAGATTAATATAGAAATCAAAGCTTGCCCATCTAAAATTACCAAAATCTCTGTTTATGTGATGTTCTAATATTCGCTTGATTAAGCCAAGTCTTGGTTTTAAGATCTCATCATTCATACCTCTTGCTTTTAAAATATCAATTCTTTCTAACACAATTGATGCTAAAACATATGATTCAAAGACATCATTTTGATATAAAGCACATTTAGGAGTTTGAAAGATATCATTTAAAGAAGGCTCTTCAAAATAGAAAAGAAGATATTTCAAGAAATAGCAAGTTATGACTAAATCTTTATTTTTATTGAAACTATCTAAATGCGATACATAATAATTATAAGCATCATCATTCAAATTTATTGCTGTTCTTAAAGCATCTAAATAAGCTTTATTTAAAAAATATGATAAATCTATTTTTTTTACATATTCAATAAAATTATCATAAGCTAATTCATATTTTTTTGGTACTTTCTTATAACCAATATTTTTAATTAATTCATTGTAAGTTAACATAATCTTTTCTCCTTTAAATATTATATCAAATTTTCATTCATTTTTAAAGTAAAATATGTTATACTATTTATATGGTGAAAATATGAGAGTTAATATTAGTGATTATATTTATATAGAATATTTCTTTTCGGGAAGAAAGAGATTATTCTATAAAGGTCAAGAATGTTTTAAAGGTGAAAGTGGTAAATACGAATATAAGCAAGCAGATGATATTCAAGAAATTGAAATTCAAGGAAGCTTACTTAATGGTGTAAAAGCTATTAAGGATAATGAAGAAACAATCCTTGTAAAATCAATTAGATGGTATGAATATCTACTAACATTTGCGTATATTGGTTTTGTATTTTATGGCGATAATTATGTCTTGTCATCATTAATTGCAGCAATACTAGGTATTATCAATTTAATAGTGATGAGAGGCATCAAACAAATTTGGTTAAAAGTTGTAGCATCTTTATTAATAGCAGGCATAACTATTTTATTAATTATGCTTTTCACAATTATTTTAAAAGCAATTCAAGGAGATTAATATGACAAAAATAGAAGAAATATTATTTGAAAGATTTTCATTAAATGAAGAATTATACCAAGAAAATTTGAATAAATTTATTAAAGATGGTGTTTTAAAAGATTTTCCATCTAAAGAAGTGCCAAGAGTTTGTATATTCATATATTGTTCAAGAATGTTTGAATTTGATAAGGAATATTCTGAACTTGCAGTTAATTTTAAATTAAAACCATTTTATAAAGATGATTTTGTGATATTAAGAAGAAGTATGGTAGATTATGGATTGTTATCTCGTACTCCTGATGGCACAAAATACGTGAGAAATAAATAATGAAAGAAAAAGAATTAAAAAAAATAAAAAGAAATCGATTGATTGCAGCAATTGTTTTCTCGATTATCTTTATTATTTCTATTGTTTTGATGATATTAGGTTTTAAAACCTCTAAAATAGCACTTGTGGTAATCGGCCTTATGTTAACATTTTTAGGCATATATATGCTTCCTTTAATGTGGTTTAATTTTGCATCATGGTGCCTTTATCACAAAATTTATAAAATGATAAAATATGATAATATTGATTCTACATTTAAACTTGCTGAAGCTTTAAATAAAAAAGATAAAGATATCACAAAAGCAATTAAAATAATGATAAGTTATGATTTATTTAGTGATTATAGTTTTAAGGATGAATCAAAAATTATAAGAAATGAAAAAAAATAAAAAAATATTTATTTTTATTTGAAAATATGATATAATAAGACAAGAGTAATATATCCTATTTACAGGAGGGTAAATATATGAATTTCAACCAACAAGAATCATTTAATGAACATCCAATAATTAAAGTTGTCGGCGTCGGTGGCGGTGGCGGTAATGCTGTAAACCGTATGATTGAAAATGACGTAAGAGGAGTAGACTTCGTTGTTATCAATACTGATGCTCAAGTATTAAGACTTGCTAAAGCAAACACTAGACTTCAAATTGGTAAATTACTTACTAAAGGACTAGGAGCTGGAGCTGATCCTGAAATTGGCCGTCAAGCAGCTGAGGAATCAGAAGATGATATCAGAGAATTACTACGTGGTAGTGATATGGTATTCATCACAGCTGGTATGGGTGGTGGAACAGGAACTGGAGCAAGTCCAGTTGTTGCTAAAATTGCGAAAGAATTAGGATGTTTAACTATTGGTATTGTTACTAAACCATTCACATTTGAAGGACGTAAACGTCAAACACAAGCTGAAAAAGGTTTAGCTAACTTAAAACCATTTGTAGATACTTTAATTGTTGTTCCAAATGATAAATTGATTCAAATGACAGATAAAAATCTAACAATGTTAGAAGCATTTAAAGAAGTAGATAATGTTCTACGTCGAGGTGTTCAAGGTATTGCAGAAATCATCAATGTACCAGGACTAATCAATGCTGACTTTGCTGATGTTAGAAATGTTATGAAGAATAAAGGTACAGCTTTAATGGGTATTGGTGTTGCATCAGGACCTAATCGTGCAATTGAAGCTGCAAGAAAATCAATTAGAAGTCCATTACTTGAAATTGATATCAATGGTGCTACAGATGCTATCGTATTTATTACATCTGATATTGATATCACAATGCAAGAAGTATATGATGTAATCAATGAAATTAGAAATGCATCATCATCAGATATTGACATTATTTTTGGTGCTGGTTTCAATGTTGATTTACAAGGAGAATTAATTGTAACTGTAATCGCAACAGGCTTTGATAAGACTGCTGCACTTCAAGCTGAGGGCCAAGAAGAGAATCCTGAAGTATTTGAAAATAATAATTCAGTTGATCAAATCTTTGGTTCCAACAATACACAAGCACAAAATGATGTGCCAGTTGCAAGAAAGAAGAGAGAAGCTGGAGAAGGAATTCCTGAATGGTTGAAAAACCGTTTCAAATAGGAGAATTAAGACTGTCAATTTCCCATTGACAGTTTTAATTTGATTTAAAAATAGGTGAACAAAATGAAACTAATTGATATAATCACAAACCATGATTTTTTAGCTGCTGTATTTTCAACTATTTTTGTGATTATGCTTGCCTTCTTTTTAAGAAGAAAGAATATAATAAAAGAAAACGCAAAGACAGTAATATCATCACTTGTGTTAAAATTAGGTCTTCCTGCAATGGCATTTTCTGCTTTTATGACTGATTTAAATGAAAATGAATTTAAATCAAATATGCAGGTATTAATACTTGGAATATGTTTATACATATTTTTAATAATAGGATCTTTTTTAATACTTAAATTAGCATCAAAAAAATTAGATCAGAATCGAAGAGATGTTTTATCAATGATTGCAATCTTTGGTAATTGTACCTTCTTTTCATCTCCCATTATTGAAGGATTTTATGGTGATGCTATAAAAATCCCAGAATATTTAATGATTGTAGCATTTAGATTATTCTTATATACCTATGCTTTCTTTGTAATGAGTGGAACTAAGGTAGATAAGCATCATATCTTTGCGTCAATTAAGAAATTTATATTTAATCCAATCATTATTGCAACATTTTTAGGTATTTTAATATGGTCACTACAAAATGTGCTACCACAAGTTAATATCACAAATGAATTAGGAGAAGAAGTATCTGTTTGTATCTTTAGAATTGATCAAACTATCCCATTCATTTATAAACCAGTAGTATTTATATCAAGAATGACAACTCCACTTTCATGGATTTTAGTTGGTATCACAATTGGTGAGATGCCATTTAAATCAGCTGTTAAAAATATATCAGTATGGCTTGCATCAATTTTTAGAACAATCATAATACCAGCATTAATTTTTGGATTTGTATTATTACTTCAATATTTAAATGTTATTCAACTTACTAAGTATGGTTTTGCAGCCTGTGTATTAACACTATCTGCACCACTATCTGTTGTTATTGTATCATATGCAGTTGAATATGATAAAGATCAATATTTTGTGTCTGATGTAAGCTTGATATCTACGATAATTGCGATGATATCAATGCCAGTAATGCTGGTACTTGTTGAATTAATAACAGCAACATCTTTATTTTAATTGCATATTTTGAATAATTAGTATATAATTATAAAAAAATATAAATGAGGATAATATGAAAAGAATATTTTCAAAAGAATTTTATAAAGCAAGTATAAAAGAATTCACTAATGTGAAAAGCATTGTGTTAATGTCAATCTTTGTGGCCTTAATGACTGTAATCGGAGGAGTACTTTCTCTTAATCCTTTTAAGATTGCGAATAGAACAGTGTCTTTAATATTTATCTTTTGGCCATTAATTGGAATATTATTTGGGCCAATATCAGGACTATCAATTGCGATATTAGTAGATGTTCTACAATTCTTTATTTTCCCTACTGGATATCCTTTCTATTTAGGCTATACTTTAGCTGAGATGTTGGTAGTATTTATTAGTGGTTTATTCTTTTACAAATCTAATGTAACAATTCTTAAATTAATTATCTTTGAATTTATTTTAGATATTGGAGTTCATGTTGGAATTGAATCATTTTTTATGAATGATATAATGGCTTGGCATTTAGGTGAGGCATTTAATACTTATGTAATTGGTGGCTTTACTAAAAATATCATTATGTGGCCAATTGAGACAGTTATCTTAGTATTAATTCTAAGTGCACTCTTACCAGTATTTAAGCAATTAAAGCTCATTGATGAAAACATCAGTAAAAATGTAGTATTTTTTAATAAGAAATTGAAGAAAGATGAAAAAGATGATCAAACAAATGATGAACAATAAAACATTAAATGAAAGCTTATAAAAATATAAGCTTTTTTATTACATTTGAAACATATATGTAATAAGAAAGAAAACATTTTACTTATCTATTTGAGAGAATAATATTTTCTTAATTGATTAATTATGGTATAATATATCAGAAGGGAATAAGTATTATTTATATGGTAGAAACGATAGTTAAATTTTTAGCAGGTATTGGTGCTTTCATGATGGGATTTAAAATCTTATCAGAAAACATGGAAAAGCTTGCAAATAAAGGTTTAAACAAATTATTTGACAAGGTCGGTAAAAATAGATTTGCAGGCGTTGGTATTGGTGCATTTGCGACAGCACTAGTTCAATCATCAGCTGCAACTACTGTCCTTGTTGTCGGTTTAGTAAATTCCGGCATTATCGATTTGTTTCAGGCGACAACAGTCATAATGGGTGCTAATATTGGTACTACAATCACTGCACAAATTGCTGCTTTATCAAGCTTTGATATGTCAATCTATTTATTATTGCTTTCATTCATTGGTGTATTTGTAAATATGATTGCGAAAAAAGATAAAGGTAAAACAATCGGTATGGCAATTGCTGGTATGGGTTTACTATTCCTTGGTATGCAATATATGAAAAACGCAATGGTTGGTTTCTCTGAATCAGAAACAATCTCCAATGCGTTAGAAGCTATTAAAAACCCATTCTTGTTATTATTATTTGGTGCAGCAGCTACTGCATTAGTTCAATCATCTGCAGCCATAACAACAATCATCATTTCAATGGTTGCTGCAGGAATTATGGTTGGTGGTTCAAGTGGTAATGGTGTATTATTTGTAGTATTAGGTACAAACATTGGTACCTGCGTTACTGCATTAATTTCATCAATAGGTACAAATGCTAATGCGCGAAGATCAAGTTTAATTCACTTACTATTCAATGTATTTGGATCAATATTATTCACAATTATTTTACTAATCTTCCCATCATTTAAAGCAAACACATTTGATGTATGGTTCCCTAATTTACCAGCAACACAAATTGCGATGTTCCATACATTCTTCAATGTAATCTGTACAGCAATCTTCTTACCATTCCCAGGAATCTTTGTGAAGATTTCTAAATTATTAATTAAGGATAAGAAGGTTAAGAAGGCTCCAATTGAACTAGAATTTATGGATGAGCGTATGTTACAATATCCATCTGTTGCTTTAGGAATGCTTTCTAAAGAAATAACTAATATGAGCTATAAAGCTATTCAAGCATTAAACCTTGCTGTTAATTCTTTCTTTGATAAAGATGATCGTCGTGATGAAATAGAAGAGATCAACACAAATCTTACACACACAAATGCAGCAGTAATTGAATATTTAGTAAAAATTGCGGCTAAGAAAATATCTTATGCAGAAGAATGTACAGTATCAGCATATCATCATAATTTAAATGATGTATTACGTATTGGTGAAATTGCGGATAATATTGCGAAATATACGCAACAAAGAATAAGAGAGGAATTAGAATTCTCTGATAAAGTTATCGTAGAAATTGGTCAAATGACTGAAAAAATTAATGAAATGTATAAATTAGTTGAAGCTGATTTCATGGCAAGAAATAAATCATTAAAACCAGAAATTGATAAGATAGAAGAATCAATCGATGCAATGCGTGCAGATCTTGTTAATGGACATCTAGAAAGATTAAAAGCTGGTACATGCCAACCACAATCAAGTGGTGTATTTATCAATTTAGTTAATAATCTAGAACGTGCAGCTGACCACTTAACTTATATTTCTGATTCAATTGAATAAAGATTAAACCAAGATTTTTATCTTGGTTTTTATTTATGAATACTATTAAAATAAATTGAAAAGACTAGTATAATGTGATAAAATAATATATAGTGATGGAGGCATAAAATGTTAACAGATATTGAAATAGTAAAACAAAATAAAATGG
>JAEEHM010000086.1 GCA_016280895.1 Bacillota bacterium | reverse complement strand
TTTAATTTTTCAATTAAATCCTTACGTTTTGGATTAATTGCGATACCTCTTTCAGTAACAAGTACATCAATATCCTCACCAGGAGTAGTGATTGTTGTTACATGATCCTTAATTATTGGCATTCTTGATTTAATTAAGTTAGTAGTTATAATACTAACTTTTGCACCATGTGCAGTATCAGAATGACCACCACTACCACCCATAATTCTTCCATATGAATCAGTAGTAACATTAACATTGAAATCTTTATCAATTTCAGTAGCTCCTAAAATGACAAAGTCTAAATAATCAACAACAGGATCATCATAAGGATTTGCGTATTTAGATCCACTCATACCAAAATGATTTTTATTAGAATTATATGATTCAACAGCATCAATGTCGAAACATTGTACATCATTTAATTTATCAAGTAGTCCATTTCTTTGCATATCTACAAAATATCCAGTAATACCACCAGACGCAAATGAACCCTTGATGTTATTTTTAATCATGATTTCTTTCACATATGCTGCTACTGCTAAACTAGTACCACCAGCACCAGTTTGCATTGAAACACCATTCTTAATCATTCCAAGTTCATTTAAAAGCTTTGCAGTCATTGACGCAATTTTTAATCCAACAGGATCTTTTGTTATCTTAGTTGTACCAGATACTATTCCTTTAGGATCACCAATAGATTCAACTTTTAATACATAATCTACATATTTCTTATCAAGTTCAACCTTAGAAAGTTTATCAACGATATTATCTGTAACTAACACAACCTTCTTTGCATATTTTAAATCTGCAATAGCATAACCCAAGCTACCACAGGCAGCTCTTCCTTCACCACCATAACCATTACCATTTTTATCAACACTAGGACAAGCGATAAAAGCAACATCAATTTTTAATTCACCTGCTTCTATCTTTCTTGGTCTTCCACCATGTGTATTCATCACTAGCATTCCCTCTAACATACCTGCACCAATTGTGTCTGATACTGGTCCATTCAAATAATTAGTATCAATAGCAGTAACGTTTTTATTTTCAATCAATTTTGAAAGAATAGCGTTACTTGGAAAAATAGCACTAGGAGCTAAATGAATATTTTTAATATCACGTTTTAGAATTTCTTCTAAAACCATATTTAATACATAATCACCATTTCTTAAGTGATGATGAAATGATAATGTCATTCCGTCTTTAATATTTAAAGAATCAAAGATTTTATCAAGTGAATCAAGAAATTCAATTTTTTGATTAATCTTCTTTTCTTCAATTAATTTTCTTTCATGATTTTTATAATCACTACTAGAAATAAATGGCTTGTATCCTTCAGGGACAAATCTGTTTAATTTATTTTCCATCATTATCACCTAAATTGCTTTAAACTTTTTAGCTTTTACTAAAATCTTATTAGCTCGATCCATAACTGGTTTATCAACCATTTTACCATCTAAGCTAAATACACCGATACCCTTAGCACTTGCTTCATCAGATGCTTGCTTAACACGTAGTGCCCAATTGATTAATTTCTCACTAGGTAAGAATACTTCATTGATTGTGTCAATTTGGTTAGGATGAATTGCTGCTTTCGCATTCATTCCTAATGTTTGAGCGTTCAAACAATCCTTTTCTAAACCAGCTTTGTCATTGACATCTGTAAATGGAGTATCAATAGCATCAATTTGATAAGCCTTACAAGCAGTTGCAACACGGCATCTTGCATATTCGATTTCCTTACCTTCTTTAGTTCTTGCAACTTCCATATCACTAGATAAATCTTCAGCACCTAATAAGATTCCATCAACACGATTCATTGATGCAATCTTATCAACCTCTAATACTGAAATTGCAAGTTCAATAATCGGTAATATTTTAATTTTCTTTTTTAAACATCTCTCTTTTTCATATTTAGTTAATAATTTATCTAATTCTTCTAAATATGTAATTCTTGCTTTAGGTAGCATAATAGCATCAATATTATCACTTACTATCATATCTAAATCAGCTTGATAAAATTCAGTATCAAGTCCATTAATTCTAACAACTACCTCAAGGTCAAGATTAGGATGATCTTCTAAATAATAATGTATTAGATTTCTTGCATTATCTTTTTCTACTACATTAACAGCATCTTCTAAGTCAAAGATTACTCCATCACTTCCAAATACATCAGCATTAGAAAGCATTGCTGGATTATTACCAGGAATGAATAATAAACTTCTTCTCATCTTACTTACCCATTCTTTCTAGTGCTGTTACAAGGCGAGCACGAATAGTATAATCAAGTGCTCCCTTGTCTTGACACTCTACTTTGACTTTATCAATTCCCTTTTCTTTTAATGTATCCTTGATTACTTTTTCAATTTGATCATGGAAGAAAGCATCAACGATACTTGTAATTTTAATTGATAATGAAGGTGCTTCACTTACACTAATCAAAACATCGTTTGATTCTAAGCTTCCCGCAATTCCAACCTTCATATCAATTCCTTATTTATTTCTTGAATTTGCAAGAGCAATTACACGATTCATTTCATTTCTTACAATCATGTAACCTTCATCTACACCCATACCAGGTTTAGCTAAGCATTGGTCAGCTTTACAAGCAATCGCAATGTTTGTAGTAGTTTGAGCTGAAATGTTAGTTTCATTACAAGTACCACCACAATAAGAACCGATATGTTTTTCATTACAATAAAGGATAGCTTCAGCTACATTATTAACTCCACCTAAGTCTGGAGTCTTAATTTGAAGCATATGTCCAGCTTTGTTATCTGCGAAATATTTAATATCTTCTAAAGTATTACACCATTCATCAGCAACGATTTCAAGCTTAGAACCAGCATCATCAAGATTCTTTGTTAATACCTTTAAGTATTGCATTGTTGCTTCTCTTTCACCAGCATCAACTGGTCCTTCAATACGAATATGGAATGGTTTCGCAATTTGTTCAAGCTTTAATAGATACTTAGTCATTTTATCAACATCATTATTGAAAGCAAGACCGATTGTACCATATACATCGATATGGAATATAGGATTATAATCTTCTCTTGCTCTATGCTTTAATATTCTATCTCTAAGCCATGCAACATATTCTTCTAGTAATTCACCATTTTTACCTAACTTAGTTTCAACATTATTAATTAAAGCATGTGGTAATACATCAGCTTCTTTAATAATCATCTTATCAGAATTATCATATCTATCATCACCACTTTGTGTGAAGATTGGAACTGGTTTATATACCTTATCATTAATTCCATAATCTCTTCTGATAACTTCAGCCATTGTTAAATGGTTAGCTACAGCACATGCATTAAGTAAAGCTTGTGTTAAACCATAACGAATAGCAGTATGTAATCTCTTACCATTTACAAGCATTCTATCGTACTTTTCAGCCAAAGGTTTAAATACAGATACATCTTCACCAATTAATGATGGAACGATATTCTTTTCAATGAAAGGAATAAAATCTTCTGCTAAGAATAGAGGATCTCTTCCTCCAGCACCTGAATATTGTACAGCAGCACAATCACCATAACCAATTGAACCATCTTCTAAGATTA
>JAEEHM010000085.1 GCA_016280895.1 Bacillota bacterium | reverse complement strand
TATTGAAAGTGTGCTATAATAGACATGTGATTTATATCCTTTCTGAAGAATTATTTTGGTTGTTTCTTCTTCATTAAGAGTATAAATCATTTTTGCATTTTATACAATATACAAAAGTCTCATATGTATTGTAATATAACAGATAAGAGCTTTTTTAGTTGGTCTTATTCTTGAAAAAAAATATCATTTGTAGTATAATATTTAACATTGGTTTAGGTGATATATATGAAAAATAATTTAAAAGGTTCAATCATATTATTGTTCACTGCCCTGATTTGGGGTACTACCTTTATTATGCAAAAGAAGG
Organism: Bacillota bacterium; assembly: GCA_016280895.1. GTDB lineage: Bacteria > Bacillota_I > Bacilli_A > ML615J-28 > CAG-698 > RGIG3506. Next base: position 11,427 of record JAEEHM010000085.1, on the reverse strand, counting down.
CTACGGGTCTTGTAGATGCTTTCACATTTAATTTCTTTAGGTCAATTATTGCAACTATATTGTTGTTTGTAATTGCGTTTATTACTAAAAATAAAATAGAATTAAAGGATACAGATGATAATGGAAATGTAGTATCAAAGAAGAAGATAGTCATATTTTCTGTGCTTGCTGGTATTGGTATGGCAGGTGGTGCAACATTACAACAAATTGGCCTTGATTCGACAGATGCATCAACTTCAGCATTTCTAACTTCTTTGTATATAGTATTTGCACCGATATTAGGACTTGCATTTGGAAAGAAAGTTACAATAAAGATTTGGTTCTGTGTGTTTGTTGCTTTGGTGGGTGCTTATATCCTTGCAAAGGGTAATGGTGATTTCTTCTCATTTGATTTATCTTTTGGTAGTCTAATAATAATGATCAGTGCCTTATTTTGGGCTTTACAGATATGTTCAATTGGAATGATTGCAAGTAATATCAATCCTTTTAAATTATGTGGTATTGAATTATTGATAACTACAATTGTGTCTTTTATTGGCATGATGGTAAGCGAAAAAGTTGTACTTGCAAATGTTTGGAAAGCTATGCCATATATTTTATATGCTGCAGTACTTTCTGGTACTTTATCATTCGCATTTCAAAATATTGGTCAAAAATATTGTGAAGCTAATTTGGCAACATTAATTATGTCACTTGAAGCGGTATTTGCGGCTATTAGTGGAGCTATCTTTTTACATGAAAGATTATCAATATATGGAATAATTGGTAGTATATTAATATTCTCTTCAGTAATAATTGCGCAAATAAATTTCAAAAAAAGACAAAAAAATAACGTTTCCTAATTTACTTTAATGATTTCTATGTTATAATATAATCATGTCAGGGAGGATATATTATGGCAAAAGAAGTTAAAAAAGAAACTAAGAAGGTAGAAGCTAAGAAAGCTGCACCTGCAAAAAAAGAAGAAAAGAAAGTTGTAGCAAAGGCTCCTGCAAAGAAAGAAGAAGCAAAGAAAGCTGCTCCAGCAAAGAAAGAAGAAGCTAAAAAAGCTGCTCCAGCTAAAGCTCCTGCTAAGAAGGAAGAAGCTAAGAAGGCTGCTCCTGCTAAAAAAGCAGAACCAGTAAAAGAAGAAAAACAAGAAATTTCTAATAAGATCTATCATATTTCTAAGAGAAAAGAAGATGATATGTGGCAAGTAAAATTTGCGAAGGGTCAAAAAGCTATTAAATTATTTAAGACTCAAGCTGAAGCTATTGCATATGCTAAACAACTTGCTAACAACCAAGATGGAAGTATTTCAATCCATAAGGTTGATGGAAAAACTAGAAAACAAAATTATAATAAATAATTATAATTTGTGAATATATGGGTGTTGTTCCTTGCCTAACCATCCATAAATAAAACAAGGAGAAAGAAATGAATAAAAAAAGATTTACTATTAATCTAATTGCAAGGCAAGCAATTGTTGCTGCCTTGTATGCTGTCTTAACGGTTGTAAATCCATTATCATATGGAAATATACAATTCAGAATTGCGGAAATTTTAGTATTTTTATGTTTTTTTAGACATGATTATATTATCGGTTTAACACTAGGTTGTTTCATCGCAAACCTATTTAGTCCAATGTTACTTTGGGATATCACAATGGGAGTTGGTGCAACGATCATAGCTTTATTCTTGATTATCAAATCAAAGAATATCTATATTGCAGCAATTTGGCCAGTCCTAGCTAACGCATTTATTGTTGCATTAGAACTACATTTAGCACTAGAACTTCCTTACTGGATGAGTGCTTTAGAGGTTGGAATTGGTGAAGCTGCTGTCATGGTAGTTGGACTTGTGGTCTTCTTATTAATTAGAAGAAGTAAGAAAACTATGTATTTCTTAACTCTTGATAATAAATATTTAGAAGATGAAAGTTCTAAAGAATTAGAATCTATATCAGATGATAAAGAATTATAAACATAATAAATACTATAATTAGGCAAAGATAGTATCATAATAAAGGGCACGAGAGTGTCCTTTTTTATTTTTATTATAATAAATATAGGAAATAGTCAATTAGTAAATAATATAATAAAATGATATTTCTTCACTTATGTAAACACTTTATCTAATGACAAATGCGTAAATCTATGCTATAATATAAAATGAGTTAAAGTGCGCTTGCACTAAAGTGAGTATTATGAGTGTATTAGAAATAGAAAATTTAAGGTTCACGTATGGTGAAGATCAATTATATAATAATGCATCTGTAAAGATATTTGATGGTGAACATGTTGGCCTTGTTGGTAAAAACGGCTGTGGTAAATCAACACTACTTAATTTGATTGCTGGAAAGATGAGTCAAGATAGTGGTGAAATAATATTAGATCATACTAAATCTTATACTTATTTAGACCAACATTTAGAAGTTAAAAATGATTTAAGCATTGGTGAGTATCTTTATGATGTATATAGTGATTTATATAAATTAGAACATGATATGAATAAATTATATGAATCTTTAGAAAGTGCTGATGTGAAAGATTACGATAAAATCATATCTAAGGCAGAAAAGATTCAAGAAACATTAGATGAAAAAGGCTTTTATCGCATCAAATCACAAATTGGTAATGTGATTAATGGATTGGGTATTGATGAAGATGAAGATAAATTATTAAAAGATTTATCTGGTGGTCAAAGAGCTAAAGTCTTTTTAGGTAAAATGCTGCTTGAAGAAAAGGATGTATTATTACTTGATGAACCTACTAACTTCTTAGATGTCAGTCATGTTGAGTGGTTAAGTAAATATCTAAATAATTATAAAAATGCGTTTATTGTAATTAGTCATAATTTTGATTTTTTAAATGCATGCTGTAATGTAATTGTTGCTTTAGAAAATAAAGTGTTAACAAAATATAAGGGTAATTATGATGCTTATTTACTTCAAAGAGAACAAAATTTAGCATCTTATGAAAAAGCTTATATTAAGCAACAAAAGGAAATTAAGAAGGAAGAAGAATACATTCAAAAGAATATAGTAAGAGCATCTACTACAAAGATGGCCCAATCTAGGCGCAAACAATTAGAAAAAATTGAAAGATTAGAAAAGCCAGAAACGGAAAAGAAGGTTACATTTTCTTTTCCATTTACGAAAAGTTTTAATGTTGCTGCCCTTGAAGTAAAGAATCTTTCAATTGGATATAGTGATAAGCATGTATTAGATAATCTTAATTTAAAATTTGAATTTGGGAAGAAATATGCGATTATTGGTGCTAATGGAGTTGGTAAAACTACTTTTGTGAAGACTGTATTAGGGCTTATTCCATCTCTTGGTGGCAGTATTAAGCTTGCACCTTATAATAATATTTTGTATTATGCTCAGGAAGAAGAAATATTGGATATGACTCCTATTGATTATGTGAGATTATTATATCCTAATATGGATAATACTGAAGTAAGAACCTTACTTGGTGTATATGGTTTATCTGGAAAACTTGCAACTGAGAAAATTAAAGAGCTTTCTGGTGGTGAACAAGCAAGAATGCGATTTGCGAGATTATCATTGAAAGCATCTAATTTACTGGTATTAGATGAACCTACTAATCATTTAGATAAAAATAGTAAAGAAGCACTTTTTAAAGCAATAAGTGAATATCAAGGAACTGTTATTCTTGTTAGCCATGAAGCAAGCTTTTATAAAAAATTAAATATGGAAGAAATTTCATTTGAGGTATAATTATGGAAAATTTTGATGCATTAAATATTAGAAATGTTGCTATTATTGCGCATGTCGATCATGGTAAAACAACTCTAGTTGATCAATTGTTGAAGAAATCAGAAACATTGAATTCAAGAGTTGAATTACAAGAACGAGCAATGGATTCTAATGATCTTGAAAGAGAAAGAGGAATCACAATACTAGCTAAAAACACTGCTGTTAAATATAAGGGACATAAGATTAACATCTTAGATACTCCAGGTCATGCTGATTTCAGTGGTGAAGTTGAAAGAATCATGATGATGGTTGATGGTGTTGTGCTTGTTGTTGATGCTCAAGAAGGTGTTATGCCGCAAACAAGATTCGTGTTAAAGAAGGCCTTAGAATCTAATTTAAAACCTCTTGTTGTTATCAACAAGGTTGATAAAGAAGGTGCAAGACCTTTAGATGTTGTTGATGAAGTTTTAGATTTATTCATTGAATTAGGTGCTAGTGATGAACAAGCTGATTTCAAAGTAGCATATGTTAGTGCTGTAAGAGGTACAAGTAGCTTATCACCTGATTTATCGACACAAAGAGAAACAATGGATCCAGTTCTTGATTTAATTGTGTCTGAAATTCCATCACCTAAAGTTGATATAGAAGGTAGTTTATTATTCCAAGGTGCCCTACTTGATTATAATGATTATGTTGGTAGAATGGCAATTGGTAAGATTATAAGAGGTACAATTAAACAAGGATCAATTGCTAATTGTATCCGTGTTGATGGTTCTTTAAAACAATTCCGTATTCAAAAGGTATATAGTTTTTTAGGACTTGATAAAAATGAAGTAGAAGAAGCACATGCTGGTGATATTGTGGCTGTTGCTGGTCTTGGTGATATTTATGTTGGTGAAACTATCACTGATATTGGTTGTACTGAAGCCTTACCTTTAATTCATGTATCAGAACCTACTGTAGAAATGACATTCGCTACTAATGATTCTCCATTTGGTGGAAAAGAAGGTAAGTTTGTTACTTCAACAAAAATCGATGATAGACTATATCGTGAAGTTCAAAAAGATGTAAGCTTAAGAGTTGAAAGAATTGGTAAAGGTGAAGAATGGAAGGTATCAGGTCGTGGTGAATTACACCTTGGTATCTTAATCGAAACAATGAGAAGAGAAGGCTATGAATTCCAAGTAGCTAAACCAAAACCAATTTTAAAAGAGGAAGACGGTATCTTAAAAGAACCATATGAATTCTGTCAAGTAGATTGTCCAAATGATACTGTTGGTGCTGCTATCGATTTATTAAATAAACGTGGTGGTATCATGGAAAATATGGAAAGTGGAATCACTCAATCAAGATTGATTTACACAATCCCATCTCGTGGCCTAATTGGTATGAGTACTGATTTCATGACATGTACTAAGGGTTATGGCACAATGAGCCATAATTTCTTAGAATATCGTAAGATTGAAAGTATGTTTGTTGGTGAAAGAACATTAGGTGTGCTTGTTGCATCTGAATCTGGTCAAACTTGTGCTTATGGTATTGGCCAAATTGAAGATCGTGGTACACTATTTGTGGAACCAGGTGAACAAGTATATGAAGGAATGATTGTTGGTGAATGTAACAGAGAAGAAGATTTATCTGTCAATGTTTGTAAGCAGAAACAATTATCTAACCAAAGAAGTGCTAATAAGGAACAAACTGTTGTGTTAAAAAGACCTAGAAAAATGGCACTTGAGGTTTGTATGGAATACATCAATGATGATGAATTAGTTGAAATTACTCCAAAGAGTATTAGACTTAGAAAGAGAATCTTAAACACAGCTGATCGTAAGAAATTTGATGCTAAAAAGATAGCAACAAAGAAAGCTGAAAGGGCATAATATGAAAGATAGAATTATTATTCCAAAATCTAGTTTAGTAAAAGATATTATTCTAGCTATAGTTGGCTTTATCATTTTTGCGATTGCTGCATTTGTGTTCATAAAAGGAAACATTGAAGAAAATAGATTTATTAGTACTACTGCTACTGTGAAAACAATTGTAGAAAATGATGATGAAAGATACATTGTAGTATCATATGAAATAGATGGTGGAGAATATGAAGCCCATTTACCATATTTTGATGCCACTTTAAAAATTGATGATAATGTAAATATTAAATGTAATCCAGATGATTACACAGAAATTACTGCAAGAAAACAAGGATACTTATTTACATCAAGTGTTTTATTATTTGTAGGTGTCTTTTTATTCATGTATAATTGGCTTTTATTAAAATCATATTTTTCTGAAAAGAAAAGAATTAGTAAATTATTAAAAAGTGAAAAGAAATATGATGCATTGATTGTTGCTGTTGAAGAAAATGATAAGAATAAATTATCTGGTATTGTGCCATACATTATTGCGTGTACCATCACATTAAATGAAAAAACATTCAATCTAGTATCAAAAGATATTTTTATCAATGCTGATATTAGAGGATATGTAAATCATTATGTGACAGTATATAGTGAAGATGATGAATTCACAAATTATTATATAGATTATACGGAAGTAAAATAATATGAAAAGATTATGTTTCACAATTACGAGCTTACGCTCTTCAAAAACAATCAGAGAATTTAGAGAATTAATATCTAAAAAATTATTCCAAGGTATTGAAATCTTCTATCCATATAATTTAGATGAAGAAGGTATGCAAAGATATAAGGAAGATATTGAATATATCTTAAAAGGACATGATGATGTAGAAGTTGTTATGCACCTACCTCATGGAATGGAAAATGATTTAATATCACAAGATAATATTATGCTTAGATATTTTAATGCGATTGATTATGCAGGATATTTTAATGTTAAAAAATTCACATTACATCTAGGTTCTAAATTAAAAGAAGATTATTTAGAAAGATGTATCAAGAATGTTGAAAAATTATGTGATTATGCTAGCCACTATGATGCTTGCATCATGATTGAAAATATGCCTGCTGATAATGAGATTGGTTCTAATTTAGAAGAATTAGAATATATCTTTAAAACAGTAAATAAAAAGAATTTGAAATTTATTTATGATACTGGTCATGGTCATGTCGCATTAAAGGACACTGATAAAGAAATTGAAATGATTAAGAAGATGAGACCATATCTTGCACATATGCATATCAATGATAATGATTCGACTAGAGATATGCATGCAAGAATTGGTAGTGGAAATGTTGATTTTAAAAAGATATTTTCTGAACTTGATGATTATGAAGGCCTTTATTGTTTGGAAATCTTGTTCAATGATTATAAAGATTTAAAGGAATACCGTGAAGATATATTGAAAATGTTTCAATAAGTATACAAATGTTTAACAAATAATTGAAATAATTTCGATAATGTAGTATAATGTATAACTAAGGAGATAAAGCACATGAACAATACTTTTAAATTAATTTGTGATAGTAGTATCGACTTAACGGAAGAGTTTATCAAAGAAGAAGATATCGAAATTATGCACTTCCCTATTTCTTTAGGAGGAACGACATACCAAGATGGTATCGATATCACTAATAATAATCTCTTTGATATGATTCAAAAAACTGGTGAAATGCCACATACTTCCGCATTTGGTCCCAAAGCATACGAAGAAGTCTTTGAAAAATTTGTGAATGATTATAAAGATGTTGTTTTCATTGGATTAGGATCTGGATTCTCATCTAGTCTAAATTCAGCACGTATCGGCACATCTAAATTTGATAATGTACATATTATCGATTCACAAAATTTGAGTTCTGGAACTGGTCTTCTTGTCTTAAAGATTTGTAAGTTAAGAAAAGAGGGAAAAGATGCTAGTGAGGTTGTTGATATAATTAATGAAATGGTTCCAAAAGTAAGATCACAATTCACTATTGATACCCTAAATTATCTACATAAGGGTGGTAGATGTAGTGGAGCATCTAAATTATTTGGTACATTATTAAATATCAAACCGATAATAAAAGTAGTTGACAATGCAATGGTAGTTGCGAAAAAACCAATTGGTTATCAAAGAGCAATCAGGGCTTTAATAGATGAAGCAATCAGCTATAAAGATAATATGGACCTTGACCATATAATGGTCACACACGTTCTAGCTCATGAGACAGCACTTGATATTATTTCTCAATTATCTCAATATTTCGACCCAAGTACCATCATGGAAACAAATGCTGGTACAACAGTCGCTACGCATTGTGGACCAGGAACAATTGGTATCTTGTATATCTTGAAAAAGTAACCACAATGGTTACTTTTTTTATAATAGAGGAGAGCTTATGAAAGGAAAAATTGAATTATTAGCACCAGCAGGTTCTAAAGATGCATTTTATGCTGCCATTAATAATGGTGCAGATGCTATCTATTTATCTGGTAATAATTATGGTGCCAGAGCATATGCTGGTAATTTTACAACAGATGAAATTATCTATTTAATTAAAGCTGCGCATTTATTAAATGTGAAGGTATATGTTACTGTAAATACTTTAATAAAAGATAAGGAAATTGAAGATTGCTTATCATATGTAAAAAGACTATATGAAAATAATGTTGATGCTATATTAGTTCAAGATATTGGCTTTGCATCTTTATGCAGAGAAGTATTTCCAAATCTAGCTCTACATGCATCAACGCAAATGAATGTTCACAATAAGGAAGAAGCTAAAATATTAAAAGATTTAGGCTTTAAAAGAATAGTTCTGAGTCGTGAATGTTCACTGATAGAAATAAAAGATATCATTGATAATGTAGATATTGAAATTGAAGTATTTGGTCATGGTGCTAATTGTATGTCATACAGTGGTAATTGCTTAATGTCATCATTTATTGGTGGAAGAAGTGGAAACCGTGGTAGATGTGCTGGTGCCTGCAGACAAAAATATCGTCTAATAAAAGATGGAAAAGTCTTAAGTGATGATAATTATTATTTAAGCTTAAAGGATTTAAAAACATATAATCGCATCGATGAATTAATTAAAGCTGGTATTTCATCAATAAAGCTTGAAGGTAGAATGAAAAGAGCAGAATATGTTGCTTTAATCACTAATATTTATCGCTCTGCTATTGATAAAAAATTATCAAATACTAAACTAATCGATTATGAAATTGATGAAATGTTTAATAGAGGATATACTAAAGGATTCTTATTTGGTGAATCAAATAATGAAATAACTAATATTAAATCTCCTAATCATATGGGAGTAAGCCTTGGTAAGGTTATTAAATCAAAAAATAATTATGTCATTATTAATACTAATTTGCTTGCACCTTTTGATTCTATAAAATTAGGAGATTCAATTAGAATCTATGATAAAAATAAAGAAGATGGAATAATCCTTTCTAATGTTGATGTTTATGATAAAAATATGATATTTAATCATAAGATGAAATCTGATGAATTAATAAAGAATAATTCATTTATTGGTTTTAAAACCCATATTGATTTAGATAAGGATATGGATGTTGTTAAAACATCTTCCATTGATTTGATGAATAGAAATAAAGATAATGATCATATTACAAAAAAAATAGGAATATCTGGTCTAATCTTTTCTAAGAATAATCATCTAGCACTTGAACTTAAATATGTAGATGATGAAATCAATGTTAAGGTATGTGGTGAATCAGAAGAGGAATTAGAAGAAGCTAAAAGTGATTATTTGGAACGAATTAAAGCCCAAGTAAATAAAATCAATGATACTTACTTCTATTTTGAAAAAATAGATATTAGGATGAATAATGCTTATTTAAAGGTATCAGCAATTAATGAACTGAGAAGAAGATTAATTGATGATTTAGAAAAAGAAATAATCAAGGCTAGAGCTAAATATCTTCATGAAAATATTATTATTAATAAACCTAAATTTGAAAAGATAGATATTCTTAACACAAATAATATCTATGTTAAAATTAATAATAAGGCACAATATGATGCATGTAAGGATTTAAATGTAAAGTATATTCTTACTGATAATGAATTATTAAAGGACTTAGATGGTATTTATTATATGAATGATAGATTATCATCAAATAAGGGTATTCAAGAAGATCTTGCTATTTCTAGTCCATATTTAAATGTGATGAATGCTTTTGCATGTCATTATTATCATAAGAATGGTATTAAAATAGTTGGTATCAGTCCAGAAATGGAAAGAAGTGAAATAAAAGATTTGATTAAATATTATAATAAATATTATAAATCAAATCCTAATTTACTTATTTTAGTATATGGATATATTGAATCAATGATTATGAAACATTGTTTGATCAACAAATATTATAATTATGATAATAAAAATTGTATGCAGTGTATAAAGAATCAATATTATTTAAGAGATAAAATGAATTTAGATTTTCCACTTATTAGAGGAAATAATTGTAATTTGAAATTATTGAATTCATTTAGACTTAATTTAATTAAATATATTGATGAAATTAAAAATATGGGAATCAATAATTTCTTACTTGATTTCACGATAGAAGATTATGATGCTACTTATGAAATTATTAATGCTTTTAAAAACGCAATTAATGGTTTAGATTATAAACTTGATATAGATAATTGTACCTATGGGCATTATCTTAAAGGAATTGAATAAAATATAAAAAAATGGTATAATATAGGGTAGCACTAAATTTAAAAAAATGTAGGTGATATTATGATCGTAAGTACAAGAAATGAATTACATACAAAAGCTTCTTTAGCTATTCTTGAAGGTTTAGCTAAGGATAAGGGCTTATATATTTTTGACACGTTTAAACAAATTGATTTAAATAAATGTGTAAATTATAATTATCAAGAATTAAGTGTATATATTTTATCACTTGTATTAGATGATTACAGCCTTGATGAAATTAGATCTTGTGTATATAGTGCTTATGATGATAAATTTGATTGTAAGGATATTGTTGAAATACATATATTAAATGAAAGTGCTGATGTATTAGAATTATATCATGGACCTACGCTTGCTTTTAAGGATATGGCACTAACAATTCTTCCTCACTTGTTCACACTTGCGAAGAAGAAAAATAAGGTAAAAGAAGATACTATCATCTTGACTGCTACATCTGGAGATACTGGTGGAGCTAGTTTATCAGGTTTTAAAGATGTCGATGGTGTTAAGCTTATTGTGTTTTATCCTAATGGAAAGGTAAGTAAATTACAAGAGAAACAAATGCTTTCTTTTAAATCAAAGAATGCTAAGGTTATCGCATACGATGGTAATTTTGATGATACCCAAAATTTTGTGAAAGCAATGTTTAATAAATATCCTAAATTATCTTCATCAAATTCGATTAATTTAGGTCGTTTAGTTCCACAAATTGTGTATTACGTTTATGGATACCTACAAATGGTGAGAAACAAAGAAATTAAGATGGGCGATAAAATTAATGTTTGCGTACCTACTGGTAATTTTGGTAACATCTTAGCTGCATATATTGCGTATAAGATGGGACTTCCTGTTAACAAATTTATTTGTGCATCTAATAAAAATAAAGTATTGGCTGATTTCTTTAATACAGGTGTTTATGATATTAATCGTTCTTTCTTTAAAACAAATTCTCCTTCAATGGATATTTTGATTTCATCTAATTTAGAAAGATTGTTGTATCTATTATTTGGTTCAACAAACAAATTCATGGATGATTTAAAGAATAAGGGTAGATTTGAATTAAATAAAGAGGAACTAAATAAATTAAATAAT
>JAEEHM010000084.1 GCA_016280895.1 Bacillota bacterium | reverse complement strand
CATTTACATAATTATATAAATCATCTTGAATTCTTACTTTTTCCATTTTTATCTTCCCTTTCTTATTATATATTATTTGTTGTCTTTTTTATTTCTAGCTGAAAGTACTATAGCACTAATAATTGGATGTAATACACCACCTAGTACAAAGATTATCCATGTCTTATCCCAAGCGTTTGTTAGAAAACTGATAGTCAGATAAGCTACAGCTAAGATACTCCAATAAGAACCCATAATAGCACCAGCTACACTTGGCTTTCTTGTTTTATATGCTTTTGAATATTCACCTTCTTGAAGAAGTGTATGATATGACATCTTAATAAGTCCTGTATATATAAAGATATAAACTGCAATTGCGATTGTAAGTAATAGGAAACCCATTGAAATAATCATATAAAGTTCATATCCTAAAATACTAAATACAACAAGTGGTACTACTGCAATCAAACAAAGTGTTGATCCATATACAATAGAACGATTATATGTTTCTCTAAATTCTTTCCATTTTTCCTTTACAAGTCCTGATACACCATATTCTGTATCAATTACTTGTGTCTTTAAATAAGAAAACTTACTATATTTCATTCCCGATGTTACAAACATCATCACTGCAATGATTACACTTACAAATAAATATGCAAGTCCAATAGCAACAGCAATTCTTTCATCTAAATATTTTAGACTTGCAAGCCATGATAACACAATCAAAGGAGCAGGTGCAATAATTGTGATGAATGTTCCAATACCAATTCTTACTCTTTCTTTTTCAACCATTGCTAAATATTCACTTGCTTCTTCCATGCTTACTTTTCTTGCATGGCTTTCATTTTCATCTTCTTCTGTAGCTTGATATTCTACATCTTCAATTTCATCTTTCAAAAGATAGTCAGTAGATACTGAAAATACCTTTGCCATTTCAATTATCTTATTAATATCAGGAACAGATTGTGCTCCTTCCCATTTTGATACTGATTGTCTTGATACATTTAATTTGTATGCAAGATCTTCTTGGCTCATTCCCGCCTTTTTTCTTAAGTTAATAATTTTGTCTGCTAAAATCATATTTTTGTCCTCACTTTCTTATGACTCTATTATATCAATATTAGCAGTTGCATACTACCAAGTCTACTTGTCAATTTGTCAACTAAGGCTGACATTTATGATATTATATCATTTTTTTTGCTAATATGCAAAAAATAATATAAAAAAGGCTCATATTGAGCCCTTTAGTTTATTCAGTTACTTTAACATTAACTTCTTTTTTCTTAAGTGATTTCATCTTAAGAAGTGTAACTAATCGATATGGTGCAACAACCATTGAACTTAAAATCATATATGATGATAACATCAAAATTGTAAACAACCATCTTAAACCATGTGTTGCAAGTAAATTTGCGAAATCCTGAATTACAGGAACACCTGCAGCATCATATATTTGCATATAATCTGATTTTAATGCATAGTCAACAGGAATTGCAATTAATGCTAATGCAAGCATTGGAATCATAGAAATTAAAATATCTTTCCACTTTAATTCTTTATATCCACTTGCAAGACTTACTACTGCACATAAAACAAGACCATAATGGAAAAGTAATGTATGCATACCACCAAATGTAAGTACTGGATACCAATTAAGTCCCGTTGGATAGAACAAGGTAATAAGTCCTGTCATCATACCAATTGTACACAACCATGATAAACATATATCCTTAGCTTTACCCTTGCCAAAGCCTGCTATTAATGAACAATATATTAGCAGTGAACATGTATAAATTGGTGCGATACCAAAGAAATTAAAGCTTCCACCTCTTGTTATATCAAAATAAGATTCCCATGATACTTTAGCAACTTCTAAAACAGTTACAAATATTGCAAGAACTCTAATAAATATTTCCACATTCTTTTTCTTTGCGCCTCTTACGAAATAAGCAACAAAGCCTAAACTTACAAATGCAATGATTAAAAAGATTATGTGGCTTAAACTAAATATGTCAGATTCAAATCCAACTAAATCATATTTATACTCAAAAAATCCGTATAAAAACATCTTATTCAACTCTCCAGCACTTCATTATACTACTTTTTGAAATAAAAGTCCAGTAAAGAAAAAGTAAAAAAGATACACCTTCGGTGCAAAAAAGATACACCTTCGGTGTATCTTCTTATGTTTTTAGTCATTAGAGCTTGAGAAGCTTGAACTATTTTCATCAGACTTTCTATCTCTAATATTGTCAATAGCAATAACTAATGCTACAAAGAATGGAATATCTACATCATCTTGAATATCAAGCACAAATGAATCACGAAGAGATATACGACGAGCAATATGGCCGATTTCTCTACCATTTAATATGATATGATAATCAAAACTTAAAATATTACCAGTAATTTCTAATTGACCTAAAGTTGAATCAATGAAATAACGATCATGTAGTGACCAAAATTTTCTTCTAACAGTAGCTACTTTATTTCCTTCTTTATCAAGCACAAATGCACGATGAATAAATAATTTCCAGAATTTGTTTCTGACGATATATAAAAGATTATCATTTAAATCAGTTACAAATTTTTTGCTTGTGAAAGTAAAAATTTTACCTTTAACCTTTAAATAATCATTTTCATTAACATCTTTTACTACCGAAGAACCACCTAAACTAACCCATTTGTTTCTAATTAATAATTGCATAAACCCCTCCTAAACAATATTATTATTAGTATAAATCATTATATTGATATTCTTATTTCTTATAATTTCATTATTATAAGCCGCATCATTAAAATATTTGATTGTTTGATAAGAAACAAAATGCTCAATAGTAGAAACAATAATCAAATTTTTAAAATTAATGTTTTCTAATTTAGTCATTGTGTATATCGCATTTTGATATGTTGACATTGATTGATCTTCTTTAATTATGATATTTTTATCAATCCCTTTTTCAACTAGATAATTATACATAGCTTGTGCTTCACTAATTCCGGCTTTCGCATTAGCCATACCACCAGATACCACAATATATGCAGGTCCAAAATCTTTATATGCAACAAGAGCAAGTTCTAATCTTTGTTTCATTGTTGTTGAAATGGTACCATTATCGTTCATCCAATTACCTAATATAACCATAACATTCTTTTCATTTGTTTCTACATAAACAGCATTTACTTCCATATCACATGTCACCTTTGAAAAATCTTTATCCCAAGACACAAATTTATATCCTGCTTTTTGTTTTGGATTTGCTGCAACTGCACTTTCATTGTAATCAACGTATTGCACATTTACTTCACTTCCATCACATTTAAAGGCAACGCGATATTGATTTTTCACCCATTTCGCATATAGATATACTGTTTTTACTTCACCTGACTTGGCCATTTCTAAATCTTCTTCCACTATCTTGGCTTCAAATTCTTCATCGCCATACCAGCCACTAAAACGATATCCTTCTCTTTCTACTTTTAAGAACTTATAAGTGCTTAAATCTTCAACTTTTTCCACAATATCTCTTGTGCCATTATTTAAAGAATAACAAACATATAAAGTTGCTTCTTTTTCTTCACTAGTTTTACATCCAAGCATAAAAAATATACAGAATATAAACACAATTAATAAAATTTTTTTCATATTATTTATCAACACTAATCTTTAAATTTAAGATGTTCTTTCCATTAAGGCGATAATACATTGTTTTTGAACACATTTGTTTAACAATGATGATACCTAAACCACCAACTTCTTTGTTCATATAATCATCACCAATTATATCTTCTTCTACATGTAGAGGGTCGAATTCGACGCCTTCATCAATAAATGTAAGTGTAAGTTCTTTTTTCTTTAGATTATATGTAACTCTAAAATAAACATTACCTTCATCAACATACGCAAATTTAGAAATATTAGAATATATTTCATCAATCACAACCTTTGTTTTTGCACTTACATATGCAATATCATGTTCTTCTAATACTTCATCAACAAGCGCATTAATCTTGTCTAAGTTTTCAAGTCTAGATTTAACTTGGATTTCTTTTTTAACTATTTCATCACCTTTATATTTAAGCGTTAAAATAGTAATATCATCACTTTGTAATGCTTTGCCTCTAAATTCTATAATATCATCTTTTAAATCACTTTGAAGTTCAAATACAGAATCATATTCTTTTCTATTAAATACATTAATAAGACGATCTTCTTGGTAGAAATTACCATTTTCATCTCTAGCCTCAGTTACACCATCTGTATATAGAGTAATTGAATCACCAGGATTCAATTGTACTTGTTCATCACATACAAATACATCTTCAAAACCACCAAGGATAAATCCACTTTGACACTTCAAATATTTAAAATCATTATTATGACCAATAATTGGTGGATTATGTCCCGCATTAGCATAAGTTAAAATACCAGTTTCAATATCTAAAATACCTAAGAAACAAGTTAAGAACATATCATTAACATTACCCTTATATACACTAGCATTAACCTTAGATAATATTTCTTTTGGTGATAATGATATTTCAATAAAGTTCTTAAAACAAGTAATAGCCTTCATCATAAACATTGCTGCAGGCATTCCCTTGCCACTAACATCAGCAATCAAAATAGCAACATGCTTATCACCAATTTTATAATAATCATAGAAGTCACCACCAACCTCTTTTGTAGGCTTCAAGATTGCTGTTATTTCAACATCTTTGCTAGCCTCAAATGCAGTAGGTAATACTGATAATTGAATTTGACCAGCCATTTCTAATTCACTTGATTGAGTAGCTAAGCTAGCACCAACTTTAATTTCATCTACAAGCAAGTTATATGTACGTTTATTTAGTCCATTACATACAAAGAAAATCATTGATAAACATACAGCTCTTGCTAAGTAGTAGAAAATAAATACAGCCCAATATCGATTAACTCCATTTTCAAATAAGAAATGCAAATAATGATATCTTCCAACAGGATCATCCGTAAATGTAACATTAGGATCAATATATGTATGGATTAATCCAGTAACATCATCCACTTCTCCCGATAATAAATTGGAATCAAATTCACCTAAATACATACCCAAGTACAAACAAAGCAACATTGAAATCATTGTAGCCGCAAATGTTACCTTACACACTTTTGGATTATAATAATGATTTGTTATGATAATACAAAGTGCCCAACCAATAATTGCATGCTTTGGTATTGTAATATTAAGTAATGCCATTACTACAATAAATTCAGTAATAAGGAAATATTTAAACCAGCCATGGCGATAAAGACCTTTTTTAAAAGTAATAATCGGAAACCATAAAATCAATATAGCAGCAGGAAGCGCAATACATGCGATTAATCTTGCTTGATTTGTTAAATTAAATATACCTGGTATTAAATATAAAACCCATACTAATGAAAGCATCAAACCAGCAAAAGCCAAGGCTATTGACATATGCTTATTTGCGCTATATTCATTCTCATAGTAGGCTTCTAAATATCTATCTCTCTCTGTCTTTTGCATATTAAATTACTAAATCCTCATATTTGAATAATAATGAAAGTAATCTTTCTTTACATCCATTTAATCTCTTTGTATCATCTGGTGTATGCTTAAGTGTCCAACGTACCATATGAATATATGCAACAATCTTAATCTTATCAAGTATTTCTTGATCATCTTCAGTTTTATTGAAATATCTTCTTACGATATCATAGAAAATCTTTTGTGATAATTCTTTCTTAATACCTAAGAATTCTTCTGTTGTTCCAGGTGCATCTTCTTCAAACGCAATGTATGGAGCATAGATAGTTGCCAGTTCAAAGATATAATGACCTTTTGCTAAGGTATCCATATCAATTAATAATAATTCATCGCCTTGGGCCATAATATTCTTTACATGACAATCACCATGGATGAATGTATTACGATCAGGAATAGTTTTTATTAATTTCTTTGCTTGTTCATATTCTTCATTAGTCAATACTTTTTTAATTTGTTCGACTCTATCTAAATATTTAGCTTTTGCATCAACTAGTTCAATTCCAAATACTTCTGTATTATTAATTGTTTTTAATAATTTAACATATTTATCAATTAATTCATCATATCTTTCTGGATGATCTCTAAATAAATTTCTAAGTGATGCACAATCTAGCATCTCAAATACTACACCAAATTTATCTCCAACTTTCACAATATCAAAAGATATTGCAGTTGGGATACCACATACAAAGGCTTGTTTTGCAAGTTTCAATTCGTTCTCAATTTCTTCTGGTCCCTTCGCAAAACGATATACCTTGATAATTGTATCCTTATTAATACGATAAACCTCAGAAAAATATCCTTCACCAATTAATGTTGCACCACTTATATCTAATTTTCTTAATGCTTTTGTTACTGTTAAAATATTAGTAAAACCAGTCATTTGGAAAATATCATATACTTCAAGTGAAGTATTACTAATTAATAAATTTTTATAAGTTTGTTTAAGCTTCAACATTATTCTTAAACCAGCTGATGAAATGTATGTAACATTTTCAAAATCTAATTCTAATGAATCAAATTTTTGCCCTTTTATACAATCATTAATTTCTTTTTCAATGTCAACAGCATTGATTGAATTAATCTCCCCATCTAAAAATAATACTAATTTGTTTTCTCTTAGTTCGCTTCTCATAATACTCTCCTCCTAATTATTATTTAAGCTCGCTCTATTTTAATAATATTCGAAAAACCAGTCATAGTTAATACTTCATTAACACTCTCGTTTACATTAATAATTTTAATGCTTCCCTTTGTTTTCATTAATTTTAATGTTACAAGCAATACTCTCAGACCAGCAGATGATACATAATCAAGTTCTTTAAAATCTAAGATTAATTCATTGATTCCTTCAATATTATCTCTTATGAATTCTTCTAAATCACTTGATGTAATAGAATCTAAACTCCCGGTCACACAAATAGTTAATTTTTCATTTTCTTTAAAATCTTTTATTTCCATAATAATCCTTTCACATTCTAATAAAAGTATAACATAAAGAAAGATAAAAATCTATAATATAATCATAATAAAAAGTAAAAAGTCCTTTAAGAATAATATATCCTTAAAAGACTTTTTATTAATTAACTAATTTCTTCAATATGGCTAATATAATCAATTGATTTTAATGCTTCAATAATTTCAGAATGTGTTTTATATTTCTTTAATTCTTTACTATATATAGAAAGAGAAATAGTATATACACTTAAGCCTGTATTATGATATGCAGGATTAGCTTCAATATCATCAATATATAAACCTAATTTTCTTATTACTTGCACGAAATCAGCTAAATTAGATTTGTTTTTAAGTTCTAGATGTATTTCAAAATGATTAGATCTATTCTTTAGATGTATTTCTAAATTAGGAAGTGCACTTAAAGAAATAACTAATAATACTGAAGATACAATTGCAAGTGTATAAATTCCAAATCCTAGTGAGAAACCTACAAATGCTTGTCCCCATAAAGCAACAGCAGTAGTTAAACCTTTTATTTGATTCTTACTTGAATATAAAATTGTGTAACTTGAAATAATTGCAAGACCAATTACAGTTGCAGCACTCATAAATGGTATTGTTACTCCAAAACTATTCATTAAGAAAGTATCAATTAAAGCTGATATTGTTGCAGCTAAAGATGCGATAATAAATGTTCTCAATCCAGCTGCATGTCTTTTATTTGCTCTTTCAATTCCTAGAATTGAAGCTAAAGATATTGATATTATTACTCTTATCAATACTTGCCATAAAAATCCTATTTCATTACCACCAGTTATTAAATCAGTGATGGGATCAATTATCATAAATAAATGATTCATATATTACCTCCTATTTATAAATCTTCTTCTATTGAAGTTTTCATCGAAATATTCATCAGCAGCCTCAGTAAAGGCAGCTTCTTCTTCCGCTTCTACATCGACAGTAGGGATGTTCTTTTGAATTTCTTTGATTTGTTCAATCAAGATATCAACATCATTTTTCTTTTCACCAAGTGCAATACTTTCTTGTGGTACTAGTTCATCAATATCTTCTGAATATGACTTAGATAGATATAAGCCAAGTTTTGCCATTGCTGGACCAACTATTTCATATAATACTGCAGCAGCTAAAATGATAGTTTGGAGATTATCTCCAAGTCCGCCTTCACCACCACCTAATACTCTTGCGCCCATAGCAACAAGTCCAATTGCGACGCTTGCTTGTGGCATAAGACCAAAGGCTAGATAGTTTCTAATGCTCTTATCACTCTTTGTAACTAAGGCACCAAGATATACACCGGCATATTTACCAATCATACGGCCAAAGAAATATACAAGAGCACATACAAATAAAGGCACAATTCCAATCATTGTCATGTTTGTGATAGCACGTAAATTAAATTTCATTCCACTCATCACAAAGAAACATAACATAATTGGTGGTTGGAAATAATTCAATTGTTTGAACAACTTTTCATCTTTAGCAACATTTATATATACCATACCCATAGCCATACAGCCAAGTAATGGTGATAGGCCTAATATTGCACACAAACCACAAAACGCAAATAAAATTGCAATTACAATAATTAATCTATTATCAGTTGTACGTTTCTTTGGCATCAATAATTTTAAAGCATAACCCAAAGCACCACCAACAGCAATACATAATAAATTCTTTAAAATTGGAATACCAACTGACGCAAAATTAATTCCTTTACCTGAATCACTATGATTTAGGCCTAGACATATTGATAGCATCACACTATATAATATCAATGCGAAAACATCATCAAGTGCAATTACTCCAACTAAATTATTTACATATTCACCCTTTGCTTTCGTTTGTTTAATTGTCATTATAGTTGATGTTGGTGCAGTTGCACTAGCAAGTGTTGCCAGTAATAAAGAGAATGACAAATCAATCTTTAACACAAAGAAGCACAAACAAAATACAATAACAATTGCCATTATTATTTCAAAAAGGGTAATAATTATTACTTTCATTCCTGATTTTTTTATATCATCAATTCTAAAGAATTCTCCAGCACCAAACGCAATAAATGCAAGCGCAATATCTGCAAGAAAATCCATTCCTGATACAATGCTTTTAGGAATGATACCACTTATACCAGCAGGAATCAAATCCCATATAGGAACAAGTAGTATACCGACAATCAAATATGCAGTAACATTAGGTAGTTTAATTCTTTTAGTAAGCCTTGTAGCTAAGAAACCTAATAATAATATTACCGCAATCGATATAATAACTGTAGCAGTTTGTCCAGAATTGATACCTAAGGAAGCAATAATTTTTTCAATTAATGATTCGTTCATAATATCTTCTCCGTTTTAGTACATATATTTTACATCATTATTGATATTATTTCAATTATTATTTCTTATTAAATAATAACACAATATACCAAAAATGGCAACATAATAAAAAATCTCTGACTTTTATCAGAGATTAATTCTTAAACAATTAGATATTTACAAGTAATACATCTTCTCTTCCTGCTGGTATTTCACTTATAATCTTACTATTTGAAATAAACAATGCAGCACCCTTAGCACTACCATCACTTCTACTTTCCAAACAATATGAATTAACTAAAACAACATCAGCATTAATTTTATTTGCTTGCTCTAAATATTCATATTTTATTTTTTCATTCCATTCTTTGTAATTATAATCAACATAAACAGGCCATAATACTAAGGATGGATTTAATGAATTTATTTTATCAATATTATCATCATACCATAAATCACCACAAAGACCAATTGATATATTTTTATCTAAATATTTAAATATAGGAAATTCTTTTCCTTCCTTATATTCTTTTGTAGCATATAATTCTTTCCATCCTGCTGATACTCTTCGATAAATATCTATAATATTTCCATCTTTATCAATAGTCAGTTGCGAACTATATATATTTTGTTCGCATAATTCAATAAAACCAAAGCTAAGGCCAATATTATATTTTTTACATTTTTCTCTAATTTCGCATATAATATTAGAATCTAAAGAAAGAGCCATATTAATATCTTCTTTATAATTAAAACTCAATGAATCAAATCCTTGTAAAAATGCTTCCCCAAATAGAAGAATATCAGCTTTATTAGTATATTCTTTTAAAGTATTAATGATTACATTTTTATTATATTCAATATCTTTATTTTTAAAACCAAGTGCTGCTAAAGCTATTTTCATATTTGCCACCAATTATTCATTCTATCTTTTTAATGAATTTTGCAGGATTGCCGCCAACAAGTGTATTACTTTCTACATCTTTTGTAACAACAGCACCTGCAGCTACAACACTATTTTCACCAATTGTAACACCTGGACAAATTATTGCACCTGCACAAATCCATGCATTCTTTTTAATTGTAACTTTTTTAAATATAAATTTATTATGTCTATCTTTTAAGTCATGATTAACACTGATAATTTTAACATCTGGTCCAATTAATACATCATCTTCAATTACCACAATACCAGCAGAAAAGATAGTTACACCCTTATTGATAGTGATATTTTTCCCCATTTTAAGAAGCGAACCAAAATCACAATAAAATGGAGAAACAATAGATACTGAATCATCTATTTTATCTTGTAATAATTCTTCTAAAAGATCCTTATAATTTGAATCACTTGGTCTTGATGCGCTTATTTTAAGTGATAAATCATGAGAACGTATCATTTCTTTTTCTGCATATATATAACTAGGATCATTTTTATATATAAATTTATCTCTATCTATTTTGTTTAAATAATCATTCATATTATTACTACTTTCTTATGTATTTTTCATCTTTAGAATTATCTATTGAATTATATTTTTCTACTTTCATATGTAAATCATATTTTTCTCTTAATTTCATTATTTCATCCATAAGATATGATTTATGATGCTTATCTAATGCTTCTTGATTTTCCCAACAATCAATTAATAATACTGTTTCATCATCATCAAAAGGATAGAAATATTCATATCTTAAATTACCATCTTCTTTTCTAATTTTATCTACTATTTTAGAAGCTATCATTTCTTGTGCAAATTGTTTAGCATTACCATTACTTCCTTTATAATAAATATTAATTGTTATCATAAATTAGACTCCTCCAAGATTTAAATATATTATACCACAAATGGAGCAATAATTAATAAAAAATCACTGATTTCGTATCAGTGATTCATAATAGGTGGCTATAATATCCAATTTTGACACAAAACATTTGCTACCTAATTTATAAGTTTTATTCCTGTTTTAGTACATCTATTACTATCCATTCATCTCTTTTTTTATTATAACCAACATTTCAATATGTTTCTGCGATTTTATAATATTGCCGAATTTTATAAAAGTGTTATAATGATAATATTATATCTTGTAATTGATCTAGTTTTTATAAAAAAACATTGATACAAAAGCAAATAACATTTGCTATAGTATCAATGCAATTATTCTATATGGTAAAAGTGTCCAATTTTGACACAAAACATTTGCTACCTAATTTATAAGATTTATTCCTGTTTTAGTACATCTATTACTATCCATTCATCTCTTTTTTTATTATAACCAACTTTTGCTATTTTCCCTGCAAAGTCATCAACCTTGTTAACACTTATTTCTCCTACAAAAAAAACATGTTTTGTATTTACTTCTTTGATTTCTTCAAAAATGCCAACCTTTACTTTTATATTAAAGCCAATCATACGAAACCAAGTATCAATTCCTTCAAGTTTTACTTCTTGCACCTCTGTTAGTTTTACTCTTTTATAATAAACATATTGATATATATAATATGCGAGGAAGCTTCCAACAACCAAAAAGCAAATAATACAAAATGATAAATAATTTCCTTTAGCATTACCCTCTACTTCATCAAGTCCAAATAATGGAAGTAATAAAAAAAGCGAAATAAATGCTAATGCTGATATAATAACTAGTATAAATCCATAATATTTTTCTACAGTGTTTTGAATTTTCATATTTTTTCCCTTTCTTTTTCTATAAATATTATATACTAATTATCTTAATTATTCATTAATTATTATAAAAAATAAAAAAATGATACAATCGCAAACCTATGTTTTCATCATTGTATCATTTTAGTAATTTCAATATGTACAAGGACAACTATGGTAATACAAATGAAACACCCCTTAAATTTTGAAACACCCTATTGCAAAAGAAATCAACAATAAATGGACAAGATTGATTATGAAAGTATTTAATCAATACATTTTTGCTTTAAGATAAGTATCATCTCATCAAATGCTTTTTTAGCGGTTTCATCATTTCTTTCCAATGAAACAAAACAATGTGGCTGCTTTTCTTTTGTTTCAGCGTATGGATCAATGATTAAATGATCAACATTTTTGTCAT
>JAEEHM010000002.1 GCA_016280895.1 Bacillota bacterium | reverse complement strand
TATTTAAACGAGATGGGATACCTTGTGGATTTAACATAATATCTAGTGGTGTTCCATCTTCCATGTATGGCATATCTTCTTGTGGAAGAATACGAGAAATAACACCTTTATTACCATGACGACCAGACATCTTATCACCTTCAGAAATCTTACGTTTTTGAACGATGAATACACGTACAGCTTCATTTACTCCTGGAGGTAATAAATCTCCACCTTTTCTACTAAAGCGTTCGATACGGTGAACGACACCACCACCACCATGTGGTACACGAAGTGATGTATTTCTTACATCCTTAGAATTGTCAGCAAATAATGCACGACTTAATCTTTCTTCTGGAGTAGGGTCTGTTTGACCTTTTGGTGTAACTTTTCCAACTAGAACATCGCCTTCTTTAACTTCAGCACCTAGTCTAATAATACCATCAGCACCTAAATTAACGACTGCATCTTTTCTTTCGTTGTCAAGTTCAGCAGTTATTTCTTCCTTACCTAATTTTGTATCTCTTACTTCAACATCATATCTTTCAATATGAATTGATGTATAAACATCATCTTGAACCATTCTTTCATTCATGATGACAGCATCCTCGTAGTTATAACCATTCCATGTCATGAAAGCAATAACGACATTTCTACCTAATGCCATTTCACCACGATCCATAGATTGGCCATCTGCTAAGACATCACCCTTTTTGAATTCTTCACCTTTTAGACGAAGTGGTTTTTGATTAACGCATGTTGAATGGTTACTTCTTTCATATTTGTTTAAAGTATATTCAACAACACGACCAAGTTTATTGTCTTTATCATCATAACGAACTCTAATCTTTAAAGAATCAGCATATTCAACGATACCATTTTCTTCAGCAACAATAGCAACGCCTGAATCTTTTGCAGCTTTTTCTTCAATACCAGTAGCAACAAATGCAGCCTCTGGTCTAAGTAGAGGAATAGCTTGACGTTGCATGTTAGAACCCATTAAGGCACGGTTTGCATCGTCATGCTCTAAGAATGGAATGCAAGCTGGAGATACGGCTACTACTTGTTTTGGACTAACGTCGATTAAGTTAATCTTACTTACAGGTACTTCTACTGTATCACCATTATATCTTGCAATTACTTTTTCTTCAGCAATTTCAAATTTATTGTCTTCAAATTCAACTACCTTAACATTAGCTTGCGCAATATAGTATTGTTCTTCCTTATCAGCTGTTAAGTAAACAATTTGTTTTGCTTTTTCTTCTTCACTAGCATTCTTATCGTATTTAATGATAGCTTTGCCATTTTCATATTCAACATGTAAATATGGAGTTTCAATGAAACCATATTTATCAGCTCTTGCATATGTAGCAATAGAGTTGATTAGACCAATGTTTTGACCTTCAGGAGTCTCAATTGGACAAATTCTACCATAGTGAGATACGTGAACGTCACGTACTTCGAAGCCAGCTCTTTCACGAGTTAAACCACCAGCACCTAAAGCTGAAATACGTCTCTTATGAGTTAATTCAGAAAGTGGGTTGATTTGATCCATGAATTGAGATAATTGGCTTGAACCAAAGAATTCACGAATTGTTGAAGTTAAAGTTCTAATATTAATTAAGTTTTGTGGGTTAATGTTTCTAGTATCACTAGATGTTGACATTCTGTCTCTAACATTCTTTTCCATCTTAGCAAGACCAATTCTAAATTGGTTTTGAAGAAGTTCGCCAATTAAACGAAGTCTTCTGTTTCCTAAGTGGTCGATGTCATCTGTTGTTCCTAGTCCATCATATAGGTTCATATAATAACCACAAGATGCAAAGATATCAGAAAGTGTGATATGATTTACAGTTTCATTTTGGTCATTACCAACTAGATGTACTTCTTTTTGTTTACCATCTTTTTCAATAGTAACTACTAGAGTTTCTAGTTTAACGCTATTACTCTCCAACATTTGATCATATTCATGTGTATG
This sequence comes from Bacillota bacterium, assembly GCA_016280895.1. Classification (GTDB taxonomy): domain Bacteria; phylum Bacillota_I; class Bacilli_A; order ML615J-28; family CAG-698; genus RGIG3506. The sequence goes on along the minus strand of JAEEHM010000002.1, from coordinate 18,727 downwards.
AAGTAATAATTCGTTACGATGCTCTCTTAAATCTTGAATAACAGATTTAGTGATTTCATCGCCTTTAGCGTATACTACCTCACCTGTTTCGTTATTAATAACATCATTTGCGAAGAACATTTTTCCACTAAAGCCTTGAAGTCTAGCAAGTAAATCTAATTTTTTATTAACTTTGTAACGTCCTACACCAGCAAGATCATAACGACGAGTGTCAAATAATCTACTAGCAATATAGTTTCTAGCGCCATCTGGTGTTGATTTTTCTCCTGGACGTAAACGGTCATATAATGCACCTAAAGCATCATCTGTACCGAAAGAATCATCTTCTTTGAATGTATTCTTTAAATATTCAGGTTCACCATATAATTTAGTGATATCTTTCTTAGAGTTTAATCCCATAGCTCTTAAGAATGAAACTAAGTGAATACGATTTGAACGGTCTAGTTTTGCATACCAAACGTTCTTCTTACCCATCTCAAATTCAATCCAAGCACCACGTGTTGGAATTACTTGTCCTGAATATAGTACTTGTCCACTCTTCTTATCTTTTTCACTAGAGTAGAAAACACCTGCAGAACGAATAATTTGCGTAACAATTACTCTTTCAGCTCCATTGATAACAAAAGTTCCCCATGGAGTCATTACTGGGTATTCACCTAAGAAAATCTTTTCTCCGTCACGATTACGAATGATTTCACCAGTCTCTTTATTCTTTAAGTAAACTTCTACTTTTAAGTTTTGAGAATAGTTAGCATCTTTACGTTTACATTCACGGATACTCATTTTAGGTTCTTCAAACTCATAATCACCAAAGTATAATTCTAATTTTTCTGAATGATCCTTAATTGGTGAGATTTCTTTGAATAGTTCTTTAATACCTTCATTCTTAAACCATTCAAAAGAACCTGTTTGAATTTCTAGTAAATTAGGTAAATCTACTGTTGTTTGAACTCTTGAATAATCTCTTCTGATACGTTCTTTTCCGTATTTAACATTTTTGTAGCTCAAAATTTCCACCTCGCAAATAATATTTTGGCTTGCCTATACACTAAAAAGCAGCATATTTGGCATCATAATATTCTAACATTTTTAAGTCAATAAGTCAATAGATAAATTAATATTTTTTTTCATTATTTTCATTAGGAAATAACTTTTGGTAAAAATATAAAAAAGATAAAGAAGATTATTTTTATTCTTTACCTTTTTTATTTATTGAATTTTTCCTATTGTGTTTTTATTGATTTAATTAAATAATAGCCTTTTTCTTTTTTAATAACGGAAGCATTATTATATACTTCTTCCATTCTTTTAAGAAGTGATTCAGCTCCTTGCTTCTTTTGAATAACACAGATGATTTCTCCACCAGCATTAAGATGCTTATAGCCCTCTTCTACTACTTCAAAGACTTTTTTCTTTCCTGCTCTTATTGGTGGATTAGATAGAATTAGATCAAATGTTGAAGTAATGTTTTGATACATGTCAGACTCTATTACATTGACATCAACCTTATTAATTTTCGCATTTTCTTTTGAGATTTCTATACATTTAATATTAACATCAGCCATCGTAATAAATGCATTAGGATATGCTTTTTTAATCGCAATACCAATTATACCATTACCACAGCCTAAATCTAATATCTCTTTCTTATTAGATAAATCATCTAGTCCATTAAGTAATACATTAGTTCCAAAGTCTACTCTTTCTTTAGAAAAGATTCCTGAATTTGTGGAAAAAGACAATCTATTACCTTTAAATGTATATTCATAATGTTTGAAATCATCTTTTAAAGATGGATCATATTCAAAATATTGGCTCATTATTATCACCTACCATATATATTATAAAATAAAAGCCTGGAAAAATCCAGACTTTTATTTTTACCTCTTTATCGAATTACTTTAATTCAACAACAGCACCAGCTTCTTCTAACTTAGCCTTAATTGAGTTAGCTTCGTCTTCAGATGCATTTTCTTTAACAGCTTTAGGAGCAGCATCAACTAAGTCTTTAGCTTCTTTTAAGCCTAAACCAGTTAATTCTCTAACTACCTTAATAACAGCGATCTTGTTAGGACCGATTTCAGCTAATACTACATTGTAAGCTTTTGGTCCTTCTTCTTCAGCAGCAGCAGCGCCAGCGCCAGCAACAGCTACAGGAGCAGCAGCAGTAACACCGAATTCTTCTTCGATAGCCTTTACTAATTCATTTAATTCTAAAACTGTCATTTCTTTTAATTGTTGTAAAAATTCTTCTTTATTTAACTTTGCCATTTTATTTTCCTCCTAGTAAAATGTGTGCTGAAATTATTCAGCTTTTTCTCCAACAGCCTTAATCGCACAAGCAAAATTGCGAATAGGTGCTTGTAATACAGATAATAACATTGATAACATACCATTCTTGTCTGGTAATGTTGCAATTGTTTTTACTTCGTCTACATTTAATGCTTTGCCATCAACAACTCCAGCCTTAATAACTAATTTTGGATTCTTTTTAGCAAAATTGTAAATTACCTTTGATGCACTATTAACATCTGGTGAGTATGCTACAGCATTTGGACCAGTGAAAACTTCATCTAAGCCTTCATAGCCGTTTTCATCAGCAGCTCTCTTTAAGATGTTGTTTTTAACAACGTGTAATGTACACTTGTTTGCATACAATTCGTTACGTAATTTCATTGTATCTTCTACAGTTAATCCAATAACATTAACGAATACTAATGATTCAGATTCTTTCATCTTAGCACTAACTTCATTAACTTGTTGAACCTTAGCCTGTAAAGTTGCATCTTTCATCTTTATTCCTCCTATAAATGATAAAAACTAAAAAAATCTCTTTTGCGTTTGAGGCAAAAGAGATAAAGTCCACATAAAAACAAATTAGATTTGTTTTACTAACAAAATTTATACTTTTAACCTCGGTGGGATTTTTAAGCTCTGCCCCCACTGTCTACGGCATTTATCATATACTATTTTTATTAATTTTTGATTTTTTATTTTTTAATTTTTATTTTAAACTATTAGTTTAAGTCAGTAGTAAGTTTGATTCCAGGGCCCATTGTTGGAGCTAGGGAAACATTCTTTACATAAGTACCTTTTACAGTATTTGGTTTTGCCTTTGCCATTACTGCATAACATGCTTTAATGTTTTCAGCAAGCTTGTTTGCATCAAATGAAGTTTTACCAACGATGATAGCGATATTTCCTTCTTTATCAACACGGTATTCAACTTTACCATTTTTGATTTCAGTTACAGCTTTGCCTAATTCCATTGTAACAGTACCAGTTTTAGCATTTGGCATTAAGCCTTTTGGTCCTAATATCTTACCTAATTTACCTAATTCACCCATCATATCAGGTGTAGCAACGATAATATCGAAATCGAACCATCCGCCTTTAATTTGATCAAGATATTCTTGATTTCCATAGAAATCAGCTCCTGCTTCTTTTGCTTCATTTAATTTAGCATCTTGTCTAGATAATGCTAATACTTTTCTTGTCTTACCAGAACCGTTTGGTAATGCGATTGAACCTCTTAAGTTTTGTTCAGCTTTACGAGGATCTAAGTTCAAGCGGAAAGTAACAGTAACTGTAGCATCAAATTTAGTGATAGAAACTTTCTTTACTAAATCTGCAGCTTCTTCAATAGAATATTTCTTAGTAGAATCAACAAGCTTTAAAGCTTCTTGAAGCTTTTTTCCTAATTTTGCCATGTTTTTCCTCCTTTGTGGTAATTAACGGTTTTTTTCCTCCCACGATTTATTCACAATTAAATAAATCTTTAAGTATGCTATTAGTCTTTAACAGCGATACCCATTTGTCTTGCAGTGCCTTCAATGATCTTCATAGCTGATTCAACGTCATAAGCGTTTAAATCTTTTAACTTAAGTTCAGCTATTTCTCTAACTTGTTGCTTTGTTACAGTAGCAACGATAGTAGTTTTAGGATTTCCTGAAGCACTTTCGATACCAGCAGCCTTCTTTAATAAGTTAGATGCAGGTGGAGTTTTGGTAATAAAAGTAAATGAACGGTCTTCATAAACAGTAATAACTACAGGGATAATATTTCCTACCATATCCTTTGTTTGATCATTGAATTGGGTAACAAATTGTTGTCCATTAACTCCGGCTTGTCCTAGTGCAGGACCAACTGGTGGAGCCATAGTAGCTCTTGCTGCTTGAATTTGTAATTTAATTACTTTTGAAATTTTCTTTGCAGCCACGAGACGCACCTCCTTTTTGTCCGTGTGTGGTCATACGAGATAAAAATTAACAAGTTTTTCTTATTATTTCACTCTTCCACAATAAAAATAGTAAGCGATATTTGCACGCTAAACATATTATATACTTTTTTGTATATAAAGTCAAGAATTATTTTATTTATTTTAATCTAAGAAAAAAACTATTAATAAAGGCTAATATAATTTTAGAGTTTATTAATAGTTTATCATTTTTAATTGATTGCTCGGCGGATAAAATTACCACTTATACCCTTAATTGCAGTAAAGTAAATAAAGGCATGAGCATCATTTTCTTTAATGATACGTTTATATTCATCAAGTTCATATGTAAAGATAACAGAATCTAACACATATCTTTCTCTCTTTGTATATGCACCCATTCCCTTAAATATTGTAATACCATGAGGGAAACGAGCAAGGATTGCATCCGCAATCTTGTCTGGAGTCTCAGTTACAATAGTAACTTTTTGGAATTTATAAATAGTGTGAATCTTATCAAGTGTTATTACATGTACAATAAGTCTAATGATAGTATATACACCGACAGAAATATCTCCACCTAAAATTGTACCTAAGACGATAATGATTGCATCAATAGTACCAGAAATATAAGTAAAAGGTGTATTTGAATTGAAAGCGAATGCTTGTGAGATGATATCTGTACCACCAGTTGATGCACCACTTCTTAATGGAATTGCGCAACCAGCACCACATAAGATACCACCAATAACAGCAAGGGTAATTTTACCCACTTCTACTACCTTACCATCAGTATTAGTAACTTCTTGCACAATTCCTTTAAAAGGATCAAAGCCAGCAGAATATAATAATTCAAAGCCATAAATGAATAAGGCTTGTAAGCCTACACTCACTAAACTTAAAATCGCAAATCTTTTACTTACCTTTCTCCATCCAAGAATGAATAAAGGAATATTAAATACTGTGATAAAGATTGATTGTAATGCCGGCATATTTAATATCTTTAACGCAAGTATTTGCGAAATACCAGATATTCCCCCAGCATAAAATTCACATTTATTTAAGATAAACACAATTGAGAAACAATAAATCAAAGAACCAACAACAGTTCCCACAATGCATCTTATCAAGCGATCTTGAAAAAGTTTTTTAATTTTGGCCATTTTTATTTATTGTCTCCATTAATTTTATCCAATTCTTCTTGCATATTTAATCTCTTAAATAACACAAGTGGCTTTTCAATAACAGTATTTTCTGTATCACGACCAAATTCTAAAGCAGTAAATTCTACTTCTTCTTTATTTAAGCCTAATTCTTCTTGGATAGTTTTAGCACTATCTTCCATTACTGGAGTAATCATAATTGATACAAGTCTTAATACTTCATATAAATGATACATTACATCCATTAATTCTTCTTGTTTACTTTCATCTTTCGCAAGTACCCAAGGAGTTGTTTCATCGATGTATTTATTAGCTCTGGAAATTAATGACCAAATAGCATCAAGTCCATCTTGGAAATGGAAGGCTTCAAAATCATGTTTATAATCTTCAATTACTTTTTTAGCTAGTGTTTCTAATTCTTCATCAAATGAGAAATAGTTCTTATCAGCTTTTCTAATCTTTCCACCAAAATATTTATTAATCATTGAAATAGTTCTTGATACTAAATTACCTAAATCATTAGCTAAATCAACATTAAATCTTTCAATGAAACGTTCCCAAGTAAATAGGCCATCATTACCAAGTGGCATTTCTTTAACTAAATAATATCTTAAAGCATCTAAGCCATAGCGATTTACTACATCCATTGGATATACTAAATTACCCTTAGATTTACTCATTTTGCCTTCCTTCATTAAAATCCATCCATGAGCATATACCTTAAAATTAATAGGTACATTTAAAGCCATACACATAATTGGCCAATATACAGCATGGAAACGAAGGATATCTTTACCAACAACGTGAATAATTTCAGTAGCATTTTCCCAATATTTCTTATATAAGCTATCATCACCATTTTCATAGCCTAATGCGGAAATATAGTTTGTTAGGGCATCAATCCAAACATATACAACATGTTTAGGATTTGCAAGTACTGGAACGCCCCATTTAATTGTAGTTCTTGATACACATAAATCTTCAAGTCCAGATTGCACAAATGATACAACCTCATTTTTTCTTGTTTCTGGTTGAATAAAATCAGGATGTGCTTCAATATAATCTAATAATTGTTGTTGATATTTCTTTAAATTCAAGAAATAACATTCTTCATGAGCCTTGTGTACTTCTCTTCCACAGTCCGGACAAATATGGTTTTCACCTACTTGAGTGTCAGTCCAGAATGATTCACATGGTGTACAGTACCAGCCTTCATATGAACCTAAATAAATATCACCATTTTTAAGCATCCTATCAAAGACAGCTTGAACTGTTTTTACATGTCTTGCATCACTTGTTCTAATGAAATCATCATTTGTGATTTTTAGATTCTTCCATAGTTCACTAGTTTTTAACGCAATATCATCCACAAATTCTTGAGGGCTCATGCCTTTTTTTGCTGCTGCTTCTTCAATTTTTAAGCCATGCTCGTCCATTCCAGTTAAAAAGAAGGTATCATCCTTCTTTAAACGGTGGTAACGCGCAAATACATCAGCAACAACTGTTGAATATGAATTACCAATATGAACCATGCCACTTGCATAATAAATTGGTGTTGTTACATAATAAGATTTTTTTGCCATAATAATTACCATAATTCCTTAAATTCTCTATATTTTTCTGATACTTGATCACGTTTTTGATTTAATGCTTCCTCAATTGGAACAGCCTTTAATTTACCTTCAACTTCGCAAATACAAGTACCACCATTTCCAGCTAGTAGTTCTTCAACTGCTTTAACGCCCATGGTTGAGGCTAAAATACGATCACGTGGAGTTGGAGATCCACCTCTTTGAATATAACCCAAAACAGTAGTACGCGCATTAAATGGTGTTCTTTCATTGATTGCTTGCTCTAATGCTTTTATATCAATAGTATGTTCAGATACAATGATGATGCAGTGACGCTTTGATTTTGCAGCTTCACATACAGTTTTAATAACTTCTTCTTCATTATAACCAGTTTCTGCACATATTACGATTTCAGCACCAACCGCAATACCGGCATGAATTGCGAGAGCACCACAATTACGGCCCATTACTTCCACTATTGAACAACGTCTGTGGCTTGATGATGTATCACGTAGCTTATCGACTGCATCTACGATTGTAGACAAGGCAGTATCAAAGCCGATTGTGTATTCTGTACCAGAAATATCATTATCAATAGTTCCAGGTAGTCCTATACAATAGATACCCATCTTTGTAAGTTCTAGGGCACCATGATAAGTACCATCTCCACCAATACAAACTAGTGCATCAATACCATATTCATGTAAGTTTTCAATACATACTTCTCTAACTTCTTCATATTTGAATTCTGGAAGTCTGGCAGTACCAATAAATGTACCACCTCGATTTAGCTTTTCTGATACACTTTTTCGATACATTCTTTCAATCTTACCTTCATATAAGCCACGATATCCATCATATATCGCATATACTTCCAAGCCATGAGTAATACCAGCACGAACAACAGCTCTAACTGCTGCATTCATACCAGGTGCATCACCACCAGATGTTAGAACTCCGATTTTTTTGATCATTTTATCACCTCTTAAGCGATTTTTTATTATCTTCAATATTATAGCACTTTTATATTAAAAAGTAAATAATTAAAGCTTCTTAAGCTTAGAAATTACTAATTGTTCCTTTGTGCCTTCATCATTTTGGCGTATTTCTTTTTTAAGTGATGCTAAATATACAGAATCAATTTTTAAATCATAACGATAATTTTCATATGCATCACTAAACAAAACAGCATCCATTGTGTTTGATGATTCATCTTCTACTGTTAAAAAGGCCATCAATTTATTATTTTTTGTTCTTATTTCACGATATCTTTTTAGCACAAAGATTGAATATTGTTCTTTACCTTCCAACATTGAACTAAATGGATTGATATGATATTTATTCTTTAGATCATTATATTTGATGAATAAATTATATTTTAAATTGAAACCAAGTGCTTCTTTTTCATTTTCACTCATTTCACCAAAGCTATATTCTTCATCTCTTGCTTTTTCATCGCTCATTTTAATGTTTAATAAATTAACATAATCTAATGCTGCTAAATCATCTTCATAATGATTAATCATATGCTTTCTAGTTAATTCATTGTTCACAAATTCATCTAAAGCACCACTATAAACTAAATATGTAAAGATCTTCTTATTAATGATATTCTTAGTTCTGGATAGAAAATCATTATATGATGTAAATAAGCCCTTATTTCTTTCTTCAATTAAATCAAAAGCCAAAGATGAGCCTAAATTATTGATACCAACTAAAGGGAAGTATATTCCTTCCTTGTCGTACACAAATTCAAGACCTGATTTATTAATTGAAGGCGATAATATCTTAACGCCTTTGCTTCTAGCCTCACTAATATAAGCTTTTAAATTATTAATGCTTCCAATGCAGTTAGTCATCAATCCACACACAAAGGCTTTATAATGATGAGCCTTTAAATATGTCATTTCATAGGCTATAATAGCATATTCAACAGCATGGCTTCTATTGAAACCATATGACGCAAATTTTTCAATATAATCATATACCTTGTTTGCTTGCTTTTTATCACGGCCTAAAGAAACAGCTTTACTTACAAATTTTTCTCTTTCTTCTTCAATGACCTTTGCTTTTTTCTTTGAAACTGCTCGTCTTAAAATGTCAGCTTCTCCAAGAGTATAACCTGCAAATGCAGATGCAATCAGCATAATTTGTTCCTGATACACAATAATACCATAGGTACTTGCTAATACGTTTCTCATTGAAGGATCTAAATATTCAACCTTTTCTTGGCCAAATTTACGCTTTATAAATGATGGAATCATCTCCATTGGACCAGGACGATATAAGGCAGTAGCTGCAATAATATCTTCAAGTGATGATGTATGTAAATTTCTTAGCACATTAGTTACACCACTACCTTCAAGTTGGAAGATTCCTAAGGTATTACCTTTTGCTAATTCAAGATAAGATTGCTTATCATTTAGAGGAATATTTCTTAAATCTAAATCAATATTTTCTTCTGTTTTTAAAATATTCAGCACATTTTTAATAATAGATAGATTTCTAAGACCCAATACGTCCATTTTAACAAGACCAATTTGTTCTAAATCACTTGCTTCATATTGAGTTTGATATAAACCATCAATACCTTCTTGTAAGGCAGTATAATCACACAAATCGGTATCAGCCATGATAATACCAGCTGGATGTGTTGAATAATTCTTAGGTAAACCTTCAATTTTCTTCGCAATTCTTACAACACGGTTAATATCTTCATCGCCCCTAATCATGTTTTTCAACATATCTGAATTATTAATTGATTCATCAATGCTTAAATTAGAGCTAATGTATTTTGTTAATTCATTTAATTTAATATCACTTAAATTCAATATTCTACTAACATCTCTAATTGCAAGCTTTGCTTTATAGGTACCAAAGGTTGTAATATGTGCAACCTTGTTCTTACCATAGCGAGTGCCTAAATACGCAAAAATCTTATCTCGCAAATTATCTTCAAAGTCAACATCGATATCTGGCATACCCACACGTTCTGGGTTTAAGAATCTTTCAAACAACAAATTAAATGAAATTGGATCAACATCAGTGATTCCCAAGCAATAGCTTACTAAGCTTCCACCAGCAGAACCTCTACCAGGTCCTACCATAATATCATTGCATTTAGCATATTTCACATAATCATATACGATTAAGAAATAATCATTAAAGCCCATTTTATCAATTATAGCTAATTCATAATCTAATCTGTCTTTATATAATTTTGCTAAATCCTTATTATTATAGCGACTATCAGTCTTTAAATAGTTATCAAATCTTTTCTTTAAACCTCTTAAGCTTAAATTTCTTAAATATTCTTTTGCACTATATTTAGAATCGATGATTGCTTTTGGAAAATAATAGCCATGATAGTCTAAAACTAAATTACATTTTTCTTCAATTTCCAAACAATTCTTCAACAAATAAGGATATTTAGAAAATCTTAATTCTAATTCTTCTTTATTTAAGAATGTTAATTCTTTTTCTTTATCATCTAAAATATCACTATCTTCATTTTCTTTCACATTCATTCTAACCATTTTTAAGATACGATATGCTTCAATATCATCATCTAAAAAATAGCAAGATCTATTAATAGCTACAGATTTAATATCATTATTTAAGCCTAAATCAATGAAATAATCAGCATTATTTCTTTCATATTCGCACTGCAGGCTAATACCTAAATATAAATCAGAATATATTTCTTTATATTCTCTAAGTTTATTATTTAAAGTACTATATTCCTTATTTTGATAATAAATATTCAATTCATTTTCAAATACAGGTATTACGCAAATAAGTCCCTTTGAATTCTTAGCTAAATATTCTTTTGTGATTTCTTCTTTGTTGATTTCTTTCATTGATGAAATTCTAAGTAGTGACTTATATCCATCGATATTCTTTGCATACAAAAGAACCATGTTGGAGAAATTCTCATTGTAGATAGCAAGACGCAAGCCAATTATTGGCTTAATGTTTAAATTCTTACATAAATTATAAAACTTATAAGCAGCGTGCATGCTGTTATCAGTTATAGCATAAGCCTTATAATTGTATGTATCTAAACATGTACTTAGTCTATCTAAGCTCAACATGGATGATAATAATGAATATTCACTTTGCATGTAAAGTGATACATAATCTTTCATAATTTCACCTATTTTATACCTTGATTATACCATATAATCACTAAAAATGAAATCATAAATTGAAATATCTGTATCAGATACTAATATTATCTTTTTTCTTTTTAAAGTTAAAAATTCTTTTAATATTTATTTTTAAGATTTTGAATAAATAATATGAATATGAAATGATATTTATAATAATCAAAAAGATTAATAAATATAATGATGATTTATTATCATCTTGCTTCTTTTCATAAATTATTTTATCTTCACATTTTATCTTTTCAATATTCTTTTTATTTTTAATAACAAAACTAAATTCTTTGATTGCTTCTTCTTTTTTATTAATTTCAATATTCAACAATTCACTTGATTTAGCATCACTTAAAATAAAGGAAGCTAAATCATATGATGAATATGAACCATCATTATTCGCATATGTTAATGTTATTTTAGCGAGTCTGTAATTTGATTCATATGGTAAAATGATATTATTTTCCGATATTGGATAGCTTTTATATAATTTATCATCTAAATATAGATTAAATAATCTTAAATTATTATTGTCATTATAATAATCTATTTTTATTTTCTTTTTATCTTCAATTAAATTGAAGTATAATGATAAATCATCATCAATGATATTAAAGCTTACTAAATCATTTATTTCAATATCATCAATATAATTGATTTTATGATGATAAAAGCCACTTTTATCATGATTAAAATTGATTTTTAAGATATGATCTTTAAAACTATAATCATGATATTCTATATCATCAATTATTATTTTATTAATCTCTTCTTTTTCATCAAGACGATATTCTAATGTTACATCTTGATTTACATAAGCACTAAAATCACTTTTCTTTAAGCTATAATCCTGAAATGTGCTTTGTTGATTGCTGACAGTAAAATTAATGATTTTCTTTTCTTTAGTATTTGAATATAGTTCTAAGGTGTATTTGCCTTCCTTATCAATACTATAATTATTGTGTATCATCTTATTATTAAGTAAAGCAACACCCGTAAAATATAATTTATAACCAATTGGATAAATCATATCTTCCATCACATTTGCTTCTTCAAAGACATTGATTGTCATATTCTTTTTAAATTTACCATTTACATAGCTTATTTCATATGTTCCATAAACATCAGCATTAAAATTATTTCCTTCCTTTTCTAAATATAATCTTTGATACCAAGAATCAATATATTGATTAATATCATTAAATGCTGTCAAATAATTAACTTCATTTATAAAATTCCTTGTATCATAAATATTTAATTCATATAAATAATATTGATAATCATCACTAAATTTTAAATACATTCTTTTATTTAATTCAATTACTTCACATAAATATTGATTATCTAAATTATAATTATATGTTTTTAATAGATGAAAATAATTAATATTGTTGACATCATCATATAAGATTTCATATATTTCTAGTCTATCTTCAAGTAAGGATAAATATAACTCGTTATAAGATTTTGACCAAAAAAGCGAAATATGAGGAAATATTAGGCCAAATTTAGCTTCTAGTGCTAAATCATATGCATAAGTACCTTGATTTGTGATTAAGCTTACTACAGAGTCATTATTTATGCTAATTTTTGCGTAATCAGCATTAAAATAGCGATTTTTCAGCACATTGTAGTCTAAATCAAGTAAAGATAAGACTAAAGTACCACCATAACCAAAATCTCCACCACTCATTTTATCATGCTTTATTAAGAGATAATAATGTTCTTGAAAGTATTCACAATCATAAAATGAATCATTTAATTCGCCTTTTAAAATGGTATTTTTAGTATTATTTAATTTGTCGTCAAGCTCAATGATTTTAAGATCAGTGTAATTATTATCATTCACTGTAGAGAACAGGACAATACTATTATCATTTTTCATGATTTTTAGTTTGGAATCTGTGTATATAGAATCATTGAACTTGACATTTTTAACTATTTTTGCGTTATTATCATATTTTCTGATATATAGATTATTATCATCAATAAAGGTGATATAGAAATAATCATTATCAATTAAATATGAATAATTAGCACATTTAATATTACATAAAAATATCGAATTAAAATAGAAAGATATATTACCATTATTATTGATAACTACATTTTCATCTTCAATTAATTCTTTTTTTTCTACATCTATTAAAAAATCACCATCATAAGTAGGTTTATAGATAAAGTTCAACATTGACATCATTAAAAGTAAAATCTTCATATTAGTTCTTCTTTCTTTTCTTCGTATGAATTATTAACACAATTGAACAGATAAAAGAAATTATCAAAATAAATGATAATATTAAATAAACATTATCCTTATTTTCATACAATTTCAAATCATAATTATTAGGACTAAAATATTGTTTGGCCTCTTCGTATTTAACATATTGCGCATTTTGGTTTGCTGAAGCCTTTTTACAATTCTCATCGCTATGCTCTTTTTCACACAGGTCTTCAATATAAAAGGAAATAGTCCTTTTTTCATTATTTTCTGAATATATATCTAATTGATATTTTCCTATATTTTCTACTATATATCCACTTTCAATTTCTTCATTGTTCAAATATGCTTTCGCATTAAAGGTAATTCTAGATCCTATATCATATACTCCTTCATCACAAACATTGATTGTAAGCGGCACTTCTACTTTTGAATAATAGATTATTTTAAGATCATCTTTTTCTTTAATGCTTTTCTTATTATATATTCCAAAGTTTAAATTATCAAAATTGCGATTTTGATTAATATCAACTTCCTTGTAATTCTTATATATTTTAATATCTTCATATTTTATTTTATCCTTTGAGGAAGCAATAAATTCATAATTATAAATAGATAATTTTGATATTAACACATTATCTTGATATGATAATAAATATATTTCATTATTAAAATATTTTATATCATCAATCTTATAATTATGATTATAATAAACATAATTTGTGATTGATTTATCTTCTAATTTTGATATTTTTGTGATTAAATTACTATCATTTTCAATGATAATTAATTTACTTCCTATAGAAGCATAATTTATACTTTTACAAGTATCAGATGTTTGATATGGATAAGTATAAGATTTATTAGGATAATCAATATCAATATAAGAAATATCAATTAATAATTTATCTTTTAATTTTTCACACAAATAATAAGCATTACCTGCAAATATTAATTCATAATTATCATAAGAACTTGCAATTGATGAAAGCACATAGCTTGATTTTTGATTGTATTCAATAATCATTTTTCCATTATATGATTTATTATAAGTATTATAATATGTGCCATTATCACCACTAAAATGGCATTCTAAATATAATTTATTGTTGTAGGATTGGGCTTTAATAATATATGAATCATTGTCATTAGCGATAAAATTTATTTTTTCCAGCTTTAGACTAATCTTATTGATCTCCATAATAGCACCACTTAAGAAGGAATGGACTCTTGTGCATATTCCTGTATTTGATGTTGTATTAAAGATTACATATAATTTATTATCTAAATAGATTAAATCAACCGCTCTTTCTTCCTTATTTGTGGGATAAATATTATCACGGATTTGCATGCAATTCTTATCAAGAATCATCAGGCCAATTTTAATGTAATTTGATGAATCAATATATTCATACAATACATAAGCAAGGCCTTCAATATTTATTATTTTTTTAATATAAATATTTTCAAACAGCATTACATGCTCTTCATAATCATCCTGATAATAAACATGAGCATAGGGCTTATTTAGGCTATCACGCTCGTTTATGTATTTATATATTGATTTACCATTAATACAGATATCACCATCTAAACCGATTTTTTTGGTCTTATCAATGGAATCATAATCATATGTATAAGCAAGTCCTCTTTTTAATTCATCACGGTCTAATACGATAAGATTTCTTTTATATCTATTATGATTATCATCTTCATAAAATAAATCATACATTCCCTTTTTATTTCCATCAACATTTCCACTAAATGATGCCATATAAGCTAAATCATAATCACTAAATGATGATGAATTTATTTCAGCAACAATTGGTTCTTCAATTAATTTTATTTCTCCATCAGCATTTATTCTAATAGAAAAGCTAAAAATAGTGATTAATAAGACTATGATTATATAAAGATATTTCTTCATTCTTTCATCCTCCTACTTATATATTTATAAGTAAGGGGGATAAAATTACTTAAAAATAAAAAAAACTTATAATTTTTTAAATTATAAGTTTTATTGAATATATTATAATTTCGCAATTCTTAATACATCACGAGCAATCATTAATTCTTCTTCTGTAGGAATTACATAAACCTTAATCTTAGAATCAGGTGTAGAAATTAATCTTTCTTTTCCTCTAACATTATTAGCCTCTTTATCAATCTTTACGCCTAGAACTGCTAATCTTTCACAGACGATTTCTCTCATTCTTGGGCTGTTTTCACCGATACCAGCAGTAAATACTATAGCATCAGCTCCGCCTAAATATACATAATAAGATGCGATGTAATCAACAATGCGTTTGTATTGGATATCAAGAGCAAGTTTTGCTCTTTCATTTCCGTTTGCCATAGCTTCTTCTAGGTCACGTGAATCATTAGAAATACCAGATACTCCTAAATAACCACTCTTCTTATTTAAGATTTGGATTAATTCAGGTAAAGTATAGCCTAATTTAGATGAAATGTATGAAAGAACTGTAGGATCTAGATTACCACTTCTTGTTCCCATTGGGATACCTTCAAGTGGTGTAAGACCCATTGATGTATCAATACACTTACCACCCTTTACAGCTGATAAGCTAGCACCATTACCAATATGCGCTGTGATAATCTTTAAGTCTTTAACATCTTTGCCCATTAATTCAGCACATCTATTAGCTACATATTTATGGCTTGTACCATGTGCACCATATTTTCTAATCTTGTATGTTTCATACCAATCATAAGGTACAGCATACATGAATGCTTCTTCTTTCATTGTTTGATGGAAAGCTGTATCAAATACAACTACATTAGGAACACTTGGTAATACTTTTTGGAAAGCATTGATACCAATTAGATGTGGTCCATTATGAAGTGGTGCTAAAGCACATAATTCTTCAATTTTTGCTTTTACATCATCATCAACTAATGCAGAATCTTCAAAATACCAACCACCTTGCACAATACGATGACCAACACCCGCAATTTCATCTAAGCTTTTAACAATCTTACGTGCGATTAATTCATCTAATAATTTCTTAACAGCAACAGCATGGTCTTTGATTGGAAGAACTTCTTTTTCCTTTTCACCATTGATTTTAATAGTGAAATAAGCATCTTCTAAACCGATTCTTTCCACATTTCCTTCTGTAATTACTTTTTCTTCTGGCATCTCAAATAATTTGAATTTAAGTGATGATGAACCAGCATTAACAGCCATAATTTTCATATTCTTTAATTCCTCCTAAAATTTATAACTATTTTTAAAATCTTTTTAACCAATTTTTAATATCAACTAAGGCTTCTCTATATTTTATTTCTTCCTTTGTAGGTGGAAGCATTGTTGCAAGGGTATCAACTTGTTTGTACTTCTTTGGACTAATTATTAAAATACTTTTTGATTTCTTTTTAAATAAAGATGGATCTAAAGAAATAAGTCCAATAATTGTACCCTTAAATCTATTCTTAAAATCAACAAGTTCTATTTGATTGAAGAAATCATTATCAACTAAAAATATCATAAAGCTTCTATCCACAGTCGTATTTTGATATTTCAAAATAGCTTCATATGGCAAGTATTTACCATCTTGATAAACACAATCTAAATCACCAATGATTACGTTTGCGGATAATTGCATGTAATCAAGACAAGAATTACGATATACTGTCAATTCATTACCCTGTAAATCAGAAAATGCGGATGCTACATAAGCATAGCCTTCATCAATTTCAATTCCTGTTAAAACAGATTCAAAATTAAGATTATTCGCAATCAAATTAATTAGATTAGATGTACCTAAATTAATATCTAAAATAGAAATACGTTCCATCTTTTCTTTATTTATTTCTTTTTCAAATAAATTTTGAATAATGAAGGTAAATAAATAGCCAATATAATCTGGTGTTATTAAATCAAGTGATGCATCAACGTGCTTGAAAGCTTTAATTAAAATTAAGACTAGAGCTAGTCTTATTTCTTCATTTAAAATATATGATGCAGCTATTTTATCTTCATATTCACTTAATTTTTCTACTTCTTTTTCACTTAAGGATTTAGATGAAGTATTGGCATCCTTAATATCATTATAGATTCTTAAGAATGCTTGCAAATAATTAAGATTTGCGTGTTCTACTAAAAACATACAAGCTTTATCATATAAATCATAATATGCATCAATATTTTTCATATTGATTTTGTTTTCTAATACTTCTTGATTATTCATATTTAATATTATACCATTTTTACATGATTTCTTCAATAAGTTTATTCTTTATTTTCATACTTCCATCTTCATAAATATAAAGAAGTATATATTGTTTGGAAGACATAAAACGAGGACGTACAATAGAGCCTGGATTCAAATAATATTTACCATTTATTACTTGATTACTAGGCACATGAGTATGACCAGTAACGCAAATATCGCAATCGTTTTCCTTCATTATTTGGTTAATTGTGTTCATATTATATAAATGGCCATGTGTCATAAATAATTTATGCTTATATAAAGGGATTATTCTGTAAAATGGAAGAGAATCTAAATAATCCATATTTCCTTTTACTGATAACCAGCCATCTAATTGATCTTCATATCTTGCACATGAATCACCAGCGTGAATATATAATATTTCACAAGTGTCTATTTTTGCTTCCCAATCTTTTATTAAATCTAATAGTTCATGATGTGAATGACTATCACTCACAATCACTACTTTTTGTATTAATTTATTCATATTATCACCTATTCATATTTTATCATAATTTGAAATAAATTTAAAGTGATAAATCGTTTTCTAAATATGCTTAATTTTTATAAATTTATGATATAATATATTCAAGAAAGAATATCATATTATGAATAAAATAATTATTAAATTAATCGAACATTATCAAAAAAGGATTAGTCCTAATACTAATCCTCATTGTAAATACAGTCCAACATGTAGTCAATACGCAAAAGAATGTTTTCAAAAATTCAATTTCTTTATTGCGCTATTTTATACAATATTTAGAATACTAAGATGCAATCCCTTTTCCAAAGGTGGTTATGATCCTAGTCCTCTAAATTTTATGCAGAAACAAATTCTCCTTATGTTCTCACTTGTTGATATTAAAATTTTATAAGTGTGAATGGCCATTTCAAAATTTTATATAAGATGATTGCCATCTTTTTAATGAAAGCCCAAACTTTTTCAAAGAAGTTTGGTTTTTTTATTTCACTTTCTTCTTTTTCTTCTATTTTATTTTCATCAAGCACTCTAAATGTAATTTTTAAATCTTCTTCTATTCCATCTTCATATTTAATATGTACTACATATGGATAGTCACCTACCTTATCATAATTTTCACTATATTCATCTTCAATTACATCGTATGTATAATCATTTCTTGATGCATATAATTTAAT
>JAEEHM010000083.1 GCA_016280895.1 Bacillota bacterium | reverse complement strand
CATAATTTTATCTCTTTAATACGATTTTATTGTTGAATAATAAGATTTTTTCTTCCTTATATAAATGACCAATAGCTCTTTTAAAGGCAGCTTTTGACATATGAAAAACTTTATCAATGACTAAAGAGTCACTATCTTCTGTATATGACATTACACCATGATGTGAATTTAGATAAGCTAAAATAGTTTCACAGTCATCTTCTATCATATTCTCTTTTGTTTTTATGGTAGTGCCATAATAATCTAAATATTCTCCATTTTCTTTACTACCAATGATATTAAACTCTACATTTTCACCTAAACGATGGCTATTTCTTAGATTATTGCGATGAATAAAGATAATATTAAAATGTTCATCAACTAAATTAATACCATCTTTTGTGATACGATACACATAAGCATTCGCTTTTTCACCAGTTCCATAGCGATATCCATCATTTAATGCTAACATTTCTTCCTTATTTAGAAGTTTAATAAAAATACTATTTCCTCTAAGTCTTAATTTTACTGGAAGCTTATCGCCTACCTTAGGCTCACATCCGTATGAAAAATCATCAGATGACATTAAAATATCTTTTGAAATTCCAATATTAAAGAAAGCACCAGCACTTGTTACAGAAACAACTTCACAAAGTGCACCTTTTGTAAGTGTTGCTTTTGGTTGATATAAGGTTGCAGCAACACGTTTTTGTTTGTCCAAATATAAGAATGCTTCTACGATATCTCCTGGATGTAATATTTTAAAATTTGTTTCATTACGATGTAAAAAATACCCATCAAAATCATCAGATACTTCTTCATTTAGTCCTTTCAACATATAACCTAAATCAGTTTCTCTAATAACTTCGTATTTACTAATTTCCGCTAGTTTCATTTCCGTCCTCCAGAGCAGAAAATCTAGGTTTTACTTCACTTGCTTTTGTATCTTCTTTTATTCCAATTGTGATTGCATTATCACCTAGATTATTATTTATTTTATTAAGTAATTTCTTTACTTGATTTTCTTTTTCAGCTTTATCTAAATCATCAAATAAGGTATAAGGCTTGTTTTGTGCTGATTTTTTCACACATCTATTCGCAAATACCCCAAGTAAGCGCACATATTTAGTACGATCATAGTTATCCTCAAACAATTCATCAATTAAAGGCCATATATCATAGGAATCATTAGTAGCCTCATTAATTGAAGTTGAACGACTTATCATTTGAAAATCGCTGTATTTAATTTGAATACCAAAATTATTCGCAACTACATTATGTCTTTCCATTCGATTACATACAGAATTCAATAAATTCTTAAGTAAGTCCTTCATAATTAATATACTATTGACATCATGTTCAAAGGTTTGTGAGTTACTAACAGATGCAAAATCATCAGGTTTAGGCAGCGATAATATATTAGAACCCCCGCCGTTAGCTCGATCTAAGATATAATCAGCCATGGCATCGCCAACCTTTTCCTTTAAAAGATTGATGTCCTTATAATTAGCAGCATCGCCAATAGTATGGATACCAATTTCACGTAATTTTGGTGCCGTCTTTTTACCAACACCAATCATATCTTCAATAGCTAAAGGCCAAAGCATCTTATCAATTTCTCTTTTTCTAATGACAGTAATTCCTAAAGGCTTCTTTAAATCAGATGCCATTTTCGCTAAAAACTTATTAGGGCCAATGCCAATACTAGATGGTAAGCCCATATTATTCAAATCATTTTGAATCTTTTTCGCAAGCTCTAAGGGATGAATCTTATCACATAATGCAGTCATATCGAAAAAGCCTTCATCGATTGACATTGGTTCTACAATTTTAGTATATTTATCCATATAATCAAAGAACATCTTTGAATAATATGTATAATATTCATAATGAGGTTCTACTATTTTAACACTTGGACATAATCTAATCGCATCACGTGTTAGCATTGTTGTTTTAATACCAAACTTTCTCGCTTCATATGATGCAGTAAGCACAATGCTTTTTCTTAAGGGTTCATCATGAGCAACTACGATTGGAATCCCTTTTAATTTAGGATTTTTCGCAATTTCACAGGATGCAAAAAAAGCATTCATGTCAATATGAAAAATAATATGATATGATTTAGTTTCCATATTTACCTCACATATCTAATATTATACATCAAAAACTTAAAAATTGATATAAAATAATAAAATATTAAAAATTAAAAAATATTGAAATCGTTATTATTTTGTGATATAATACTATTAGATTTATTCAAGAGGTATATTTATGGCAAAGAAAAAAGAAAAGCAACCTTTTATTAAAACAAAAACTAGATCTGATAATTCTAAAGAAGTTATTGTTACTAGAAGCCCTGCAAAAACACATTCAGGTAGAATATTAGTTTGGTTAATTGTAACTTTTACAGTATTTGTACCTGTTCTAGGACTAATCCTTACAATGATTCTTCTTGGAAAATAAGATTTTAAATAAAGAAAAGAACCTTTAAGGTTCTTTTTTTTACTTATTATCAATTAATTCTTTCGCAAGTGATAAAGAAGCATCGGTAATATTACCATTAGATAGCATTGCTGCTACTTCTTTAATTCTATTCTCATAATCAAGAACATCAATTACAGTAAATGTTCTATTATCTACAACTTGTTTAGAAATCTTAATGTGAGTATCTGCAATCGATGCCACTTGTGCAAGATGAGTGATACATAAAACTTGGCTTGTATCAGCAATATTTTTAATTTTCTTCGCAATATGGAAAGCAACACGGCCTGATACACCACTATCAATTTCATCAAAGATCTTAGTTTGCATTGAAAGATTCTTACCCATTACCGTCTTTAAAGCAAGCATAAAACGAGAAAGCTCTCCACCAGATGCTACCT
>JAEEHM010000082.1 GCA_016280895.1 Bacillota bacterium | reverse complement strand
GATTAAAAAAAATAAAATTATATAAATAAAAATATTTAAAATTTTTCGTTAAATAATTAACCATTAAAATTCATTATTTTTTTTAAATATATATAAATATCAAAAAATAAAAAATGTCATATAAAACAATGAAACAAGTTTTCTCAATTCTTTTACTATGTTTGATATTTCAAAACGTTTTAACAACAAGAAGATCTCTCGAAATGAAAATGCCAAAAGTTACACAGGCCTTGAAGCTAATATCTGTTGCCAAAGAAAAAAACTTTAGAAAGCTTCAAAATACCGATGCTGTTTTTGATACTGAAGCTGTGGAGAGTTCCTCAGGAAAGGCAACTGAAACATCTGCAGCTGATTCAACAATAGGTGTTGATTCAACAACATTATCTGATTCAACAATAGTTGCTGATTCAACAATAGGTGTTGATTCAACAACATTAGCTAATTCAACAATAGAACCTGATACAACAATAGAAGTTGATTCAGCAATAGAAGCTGATTCAACAATAGAAGCTGATTCAACAATAGAACCTGATACAACAATAGAAGCTGATTCAACAATAGAAGCTGATTCTACATCAAGAGTCATACCAGATACGTCAGTACAAACGAGTCTTCCAGTTGAAAATTATACTGATAATTCACCAGCAAATGCTCCAGAAAGTGCAAATGCCACAGCATCAAATGCTCCTGTTTCAGTTAATAAACCTGTAGCTGTAAAACCTAAAACAAAAGGAAATTCAAAAGCTTCTGTTCAAGTAACTAAATTTCATGGATTCTCTGCTCCAAAGGGAAGTGGTAGAGTTAAGTTTGGTGTCTTTTTCTATTTTGTTGGAAAACCTATTGCTAAATTTATTGTAATGAGATTAAGAATTACATATAAAAGTGGATTAAGAAATTTACAAGAAACACCAGCTGAATCTGCAAGAACTGATTGTACATTATCTGATCCATCATTGGCAGGAAAAACTATCTCTGGAGATGAAGGAAAAAATGTTAATTACGACTGTGAGGCAAATGCAACACAAGGAGATGCTAGTACTGCTAATTTTACTTTAAATACAGATGTTCCTATGACAATGGTAAATTCAAATGGTGCTTCGGAAGCTTTAGATTTTGAAGATGTAAACTTTAATGGAGATGCAACAGATGAATCAACAAGTCTACAAACTAATATGCAGACAATTTCTGGGTCATATACCTTTACAGTTATTAATTGGGAATTTGCTAAACAGGTTTTAGTATTAAAAGGAAAGCTTTCTTCTAGAAGACGTCTCAGAAATCTTGATTTAAGTGAGGGACAAAAAATAAAAATGACTTTAATAGATAATTCAAATAATGGAAATAAATATGACTGCACTATTAATAGTGTTTCTTCGTCTAATTCTTCTTTGGAATGTAATACCTCAAACAATCCAATTAAAACATCGGTAGGAAAACTTAATTTAAATGCTGGTACATCCACAGACAATTCAACTCTATTTACTGTTAAAATGGGTGATAATCTTGATAGTACTGCAGCCATTATAACCCCCGTATATGCGACAAATGATACTTCTTCTAATACAACAAGTGATAATAGTACTTCTTCTAATACAACAAGTGATAATAGTACTTCTTCTAATACAACAAGTGATAATAATACTTCTACTAACACACCAAGTGATAATAATACTTCTACTAACACAACAAATAATACAAGTAACAATAGTACTTATGTGGCACCAACAGCAGAAACATATAATAACAGCACAAATTCTAGTCAAGCTGAAACAGGAAGTGCTACTGCTCAAGATGCCACTGTTAGTGTAGATAAACCAGTTTCCTCACAAGGTCAAGTAATTGATCAAAAGAATGACGCGGTTCAAATTTTGAAATTCCATTCATATAGTGATCAAAGAACAACACAAGGAATAATTAGTTTCTATGCATTTCTTCATTTCATTGGGAAAAAAGTTCCTTATAGTGTTATATTAAGATTAAGAGTTAATTATAATTCAAGATTAAGGAATTTACAAACAGGAACAGTGGATTCTTTAAGAAGTGATTGTATTATTACTAATGAAAATTTATACGGAACAACTAATAGTGATGGAATAAGTGTCAATTATCACTGCACAGCAAAACCAACTAGAACTGATAGCATTTCTAAAGTTCAATTAAATACTGATTTGAATATGGTTTTAGCCCAAAAAGATGGAACTGTCGAAACTGTAAATTTTAATTCAGTAAGCTTCGACGGAAATGCTGCCAAAGAATCAACAACTATTCAAACTAATACAGGTACATTAACTGGAAGTATGATAACCATAAGCGAAGCAATTGCTGCTATTAATAATAATTATTTAGCAATTTCAGGAACACTTGGAGAATATTACAGACTTCTTAGAAGACTTGTAATTAGCGATGGTGAAACTGTTTGGATGGATTTAAAGACATATTCAAATGGACAAAGTGAAATATACAGATATAGTTGCATATATAGTGTTATAACATCAAGTTCAAGTGGATTATTATGTGATACATCAGGTAATCCAATCAGTACCACAGTTGAAGACCTTCATTTATCAACAGGTAATTCTCAAGATCGTACTTTTATAACAGTCAAAATGAGAGATGCTTTAAATAATAATACGGCTTTAAATGCTTCAGGCTATAATAAATATTCTTATCGTAAAAGTTCAAGTGGTTTAAGTGGAGGTGCTATAGCTGGGATTGTTATTGCCTGTATTGCTGTTCTTGCTGGTATTACAATCCTTGTTTTCTTACTCAGAAGGCCTAAACCTCCTATAGATACTACTACTGTTATCGATTTAAAAAATGAGAGTACAACAAAAATATAAAAAATACTCTCTCTTAAGTAATTTATGGTAAATTTAAAGATAAATTTAATGTATACATTCTCTTTTATTAAATAGTATTCTTGATTTGAAATAAAAAATAATTTGGACATTTTATTTGCTAATAAATAATTAAACAAATAAATTAATTATTTATTTATTTATTAAAATAATTGATTTTAATTTTTAAATATTTTTAAAATAAATAAATTTTATCATTTGGGGATTGGGGATTGGGGATTGGGGATTGGGG
>JAEEHM010000081.1 GCA_016280895.1 Bacillota bacterium | reverse complement strand
TCACCAATTAATGATGGAACGATATTCTTTTCAATGAAAGGAATAAAATCTTCTGCTAAGAATAGAGGATCTCTTCCTCCAGCACCTGAATATTGTACAGCAGCACAATCACCATAACCAATTGAACCATCTTCTAGTATTAATTGAATAGAAATAGCTTCTCCTGCTTGTCTAACTTTTTGGAAACCTTCAGTAATAGGTTTACCTAAATAGAAGATACCATCATGACCAGCACCAGCTTTAATAGCTCTTTGGTCATCGAAATAGAATCCTGTATAAGATTTTGTTAAAATAACGTTTTTAATTTTCATTTTTTATTTACCTCTTTTTATATTATTTTTATTAGTCATTGTATGAAGGGCTTCCTACTAAGTGACCAGTACTTACAGCGTAAATATCGTCAACTGTCAATTGGAAAGAAACTGGACGTCCTTCTGAAGCAGCTCTTTCTGCAATCTTACATCTATGGAATTCTTTAATTTCTTCACTCCATGCAAGATTTCCAAATTCTAATACTCTAATATATCCATCTTTATCTCTTGCAGGTAAAATCTTACCAGCATTATATCTACTAGGTGCAAATGGTACATCAATTAAACCTTGTTCAAATGCTTTTACTGTACCAATAGCTAAATCACCATTACCAGCCTTTAAAATAGCATCCATTAAGCTATCTACTTCTTTTCTAATTTGGTTCATTTCATCTGTTAATTCTTTACAATCTGGGAATTTTTGATTTTCCAACAATTTAGTTACAATCTTAGATGCTTTAATACCAATTCCATTAGCTTCTTTTGTAGGAATACCTACAGATTCATGTGGAGTCTTAGTAATCATCTTAGTTGCACCAGATAAGGCACAGAATGTTGATGACATCGCAATTAAACCTAAAGCTTCAGCCTCATCATAAGGGAAGCCTCCCATCCATTGATGGAATACTGTAGTTACGATAACATCTTTATAACCATATTTCTTTAAGTATTCATCAGTTTGTGCTTGAAGTGTTCTAATAGCAGCTACGTCTTGAATGATATTTCCACCCATACCATAACCAACTGTAATATTCTTAACACCTTGTTCAGCAGCAAGTAATGCTTCTATAATACCAATTGTGTTAGAAATTGAAGGTGGTACTAAAGTACCAGTTAATGGTCCAAATGGTTCTCTATTAATAGTTACACCATGTTCTTCATAATAACCAACTAAACGGTCACAGTATTGCCAGTATTTTAAACTATCTTCAATTGATACAGCCTTAGCGTAAGGAACATTATACGAAATTCCGCCACCTTCATTAGATGTCCAACCACCAGCATGTACAACTTCAGCAAGTAACCTTGAATCAGGAGTTCCATGTCTTGCTTGTAGAGGCACATTGATTGATTCAAGTACCATTCTACATCCATGTACACCATGATTTACAGCAGGGAAACCATTTAACATGGCACGTCCTTCTTTTACACTTTCTTCAATTCCTTTTTCAGCTTCTTGATAACGATTTTGTCTTGTGTAGCTATCAATAGTTGAAGGAAGGAAATCAGCTCCACTAGCTTCTAGATATTGTAGTAGCTCAATATGCTTATCAAGTGCAGGTACACCAGCACGAGGTTGAACTAATGTTCTAACGCCTTGTTTCTTCGCATTAGCCATTTTCTTCGCAAAATTTTTAGAATCTGGAACTTTCTTTAGATATGCGATTGCTTTATCTAAATCAAGTTCTGGATCACTACCTGTTTTCCAAGAAGCTAAAACTTGTTTACGGACTTTTAAAAATTCTTCTTCAGTCCATTTTTTGTTTCTTAATTCCATTTTTTCTATGTCCTTTTTCTATTATTTGATCTCTTTCATATGTTTCTTCATTATCTTTAGTGCAAGCAATGGATCTATTTCTGAAAGTAGTCCCATTGATGCTAAGATATAATCGGCATCAAGAAGATAATGAGGGTTTGTAGGTCTTAATTCTAAGAAATTATTAGGCTTACCACAAACCTTAGATAATACCTTGACCGGATCTTTTGAATTAACCAAGATACCACCTGTACCAATAACATATTGGATTTGTGTTAAATCCTTACCAATTTGATTATAAATCTTACCCATTGGTGAGAATAATTCTTCCATTCGTCCAACATGTCTTGCCATCGCTTTATCGACACAAATACCACCGATAATTGCGTCAATTCTTGCTTCTTCTCCATCATTATAAACAACATCAACATGTTCATTACGATAATGTAATTCTTTTTCCATATCAACATGTTCATCTTCATTAATCATTCTAATCTCTTCAGCACTTAAAGCTTTTAATACTCCAAGCGTAGAATATCTCATACCTAAATCACCTTCAACTGTTCTTTTAGCATATGGTTCTTCAAGGCCCTTAATAACGACATCCATTCTTTTTGCGGATGCTGAGCACATTGAATACATATCAGTAGTAGCACCACCAATATCTACACAAACTAATTCACCAAGTCCATCTTCATGCATATAACCCTTAGATAGTAAATTACATGCTTTTAAAACAGCCTCAGGTGTAGGTAAGATAACCTTATCGATTTCACTTTCTATTTTCTTTATTCCTTTAGCAACAATAATATTCTTTAAGAATATCTCTCTTATCTTTTCTCTTGCAGAAGGAATATTTAAAACGTTAATTTGGGGCATAACGTTTTCACATATATAACCATTTATTCCATACTTATTAAATATTGCTTCGATTTCATCGATACAAGACTTATTACCAGCATAGATAACAGGAATATCTATTCCTGCTTGTCCAAGCATTTCTGCGTTATGAATTACACATTCGCTGTTACCACCATCAGTTCCACCAGCAAGCAAAATAATATCAATTCTTAGTTCCTTGATCTTTTCTACTTCATGTTTGTTGATATGATGTGATAAAACTAAATCAACCTTAGCTCCTGCTCCTAAACATACTCGCTTAGCGGCCTCAACTGTTAACTCTTCAACGAGTCCAATTGCGCACATCTTTAAACCACCAGCAGCAGATGAGCAAGAAATAATAGAATCAAATTTAATATCTTCTCCTATTTTTTCTTTCAATACCTTTAAAGCATTGTGATAACCAACACAAATGTCTGTAGCGACAGTAGTAAAATGAGATGCGGTAGCGATGATATCTTCTTTTTCGGTATCAACTGCAGTTAATTTAGTAAAAGTTGAACCAAAATCAATCATCAAATATTTACTCATTTTATTCTCCTAAGTCTTCTTTAATAAATGGTAAATCAGCTTCAATTGGTGTTCCAGGTGGGAAAACTCTATTAAAGCCCATTGCTTTAAAACGTTTCTCAACATCTTCAAAATTTTGTTTACCAACAACAATGTTTCCACCAACATACATTACGATATCACCAATACCTGCTTCAACACACTTTTCTCTCATACCTCTACAGTCAATTTCACCTTGACCATATAGTGATGATACAAGTATCATGTCAGCGTTAGTTTCAACAGCAGCATTAATAAAGTCTTCTTGTGAAGATAATACTCCTACATTGACTACTTTATAACCAGCATTAGTTAAAACGTATTCAATGATTTTGTTACCTACAGCATGTACATCTGCACCAATAACACCAATAACAATTGTTTTCATTTAAAATACCTCTTTCCTTAGTATATTTTTATACTATTATATTATACTACTTTCCAAAACCTAATTAAACAGTCCTATGTAAAGATATCGTAAAATGTGAAAGGGATTTCATAAGAATTTACAATAAATTTACATTACCTATTTTTTACATAAAAAAGTAAGTAAAACTAATTTACTTACTTATTTCTAAATCTTCATTATTAAGTGCTTTATTAATTGATTTTTTATATAATTCTTTTTCTTCAATTCTATCTATTGTACAAATGCTGTTACCACTATCTTTTGAAGAATGTCCACAATGATATAAAATCTCACTTTCTCTATTATAATCAATAACAATATACCTATCATGAAATAAATCATTATTCTTTTTAAATGATATATTTAATTTAGTATCGTTTTTAAAATCATTAATAAAACTATTATTTAAATTATTATGAGCTTTATTATCTGTAATTACAATTATATTTATATTATCACTACATGCTTTTAATAGTTGTAATGTTTTAACACTAATATAATCATCTATTACATAAATACTATATTTAGCTAATTTATATATTTCTTGATAAGCTACATCACTTTCTATTTTATGACCATCTAATATTAGAAAGTGTTTAAATTTAGATGGATCAATAAAATTATCCATAACCTTATCTATTTTATCTTCAACTATTTCAAATCTTTTATCATAAGATGAAAACCTAGATTCAATATAATCATTAGTATTTGTTAGTATATTACTATTTTCAATAATGTAATCTTTCATTTGTTTGAAAGTTCTAATTAAAATTTTACTTTGTTTTACCGCCAAATCTCCTTTCAATACTGTCATTAACATGTATATGCCTTGTTCAGTAAATGCATATGGAAGATTTCTTCGCATTGCAATTGTATTTGCGGTGGAAAATTTCCACCGCAAATTATTATTCCATTCATCAGTAGTTAACTGAAATCGAAAATCATTATCAAATCGCATCAAATTATTTTTAACTTGCTTGTTAAAGTCCCTGGTTTCATAGCCATAAATTCTAGCAAGTTCAAAGTCCAACATTACTTTTTGTCCCCTTATTGTATAAATCATTTTCTCAATTGTTTGATTGTCTAAGATTTGTATATCATTGTCGTTCATATTTTTCTCCTTCCAACATTGTTATTAACATATATATACCTGGTTCTGTGAAAGCATATGGAAGATATCTTGCTCCTCCACAACTTGAGGTGAAATTTTTACACCTCAAGATTGAATTCCATTCATCCGTAGTTAACTGGAAGCGAAAATCCTTATCAAATCGCACTATATTATTTTTAACCTGCTTATTAAAAACTTTAGTTTCATATCCATAAATTCTAGCCAAATCAAAGTCCAACATTACTTTTTGACCTCTTATCGTATAAATCATTAATTCAATTGTTTGTTTGTTTAAGATTTGAATATTATTATTCATGTGTCCCTCCTTTTAAAACTGTCATCAACATATATATCTCTTGTTCTGTGAAAGCATATGGTAATTTTCTGGTTCCTCCCCAACTTGATGTGGAATTTTTCCACATCAAGATTGAATAACATTCATCAATCGTTAATTGAAACCGAAAATCATTATCGAATCGCATCACATTATTTTTAACTTGTTTGTTAAAGTCCCTGGTTTCATATCCATAGATTCTAGCCAAATCATATTCCAACATTACTTTTTGACCACGTATAGTATAAATCATTGATTCAATTGTTTGCTTGTCTAAGATTTGTATATCATTATTGTTCATAATTCCCTCCAATATATTTTTATAGCACTTAATGGTACCTCATATATATATTTAAAATATTTTTCAAATAATTACTTACTAAAATAAAATAGTTACTCAAATATTTTTGAGTAACTATTTGTTTTATTTTAATTTCATACCATCTTTAAAAGCATTACCTACATTTTCACCAATTACTACATATTTATTATTGATAGGATCAAATGTGATTGGTGCTAATTTATTTAAATCAAGCTTATCATTTGTAAGTACACTATCATCAATAGATACATTTACAATATCTCCTACTACTATACCATCTTCATTGAATTTATTTAGCTTACATTCTAAAGTCATTTTAAGTTCTTTGGTAATAGGAGCATTCACAAATCCAGATTTTTCAAAGGTAAAACCAGATTTTTTAATTTTATCCTTATCCTTTTTTAAAGAAATAATTCCTACATAGTCACATTTATCTACATTGTATTTATCACCAATGCTGACACTAAATGCTTGTACATCTTTAATATTGTCTGTAGTCTTATGGCTGTGGTCCAAACAAATCATAATTTGGTTAGTATCATATATTCCACCCCATGCAGCATTCATAACATCTACTTCACCATTCTTATCATAAGTTGCAATAATCAAAACTGGCATTGGATATAGCCATGTCTTTTTACCAAAATTTTTTCTCATAAACTCCTCCTAAATTAATTCTTTTTTATTATATCTTAAATATGAAAGCACAATAAATATTGCACTTAATAAGATACTTACGATTATACATATCGGGTTCATATATCCATTATCGATAATACCTCTTACATCACCTAAAGAATATATACTAAAATATTTAAGGAACTCTACATTTTCAGACATTTCTGAAACAAGATTAATGATATAAAATATAAACACAAATCCCAAACTAATTCCAAGCATTTTCTTTGATTTATGCATAAATGTTGATATTAACAAATTCATTGAAAACAAAGGAAGTGCAATAAATAAAGGACTAATACTTAAAAGCAAGAATTCTTTTTTATCAAAATCACAGCTTATAAGCAGTGCTACAAAGTTAAACAAGCCAAATATAATAACTAACGCAAATATATAAATTAATGAAACTATCAATTTATTTGTTAATATCTTAGATCTTTTAATTGGTAAGAAAGCTAAATATTCAATAGTTTTATCGTTTTCTTCTTTTAATAAAATATTAGCACCTAATATAGATGCATATATTCCACTAACAAATAACACAAACACAAAGCCTTCAGTTTTTAACCATCCATATGCAGTTGATATCGATGTCATATCCATATTAAATGCTTTCAAAAAAGATTCAGGCATTGATTTCATCAATTCATCCATTTGGTTAATAGTCTCTTCAGTAATTACAAACGGATACAAAAGATACACAAACAAAAACATTGCGACAAGAATTGAAAGTGACACAATAAAACTCTTTATATTTACTATTAATTCTCTTTTTATCATAATCCACCTACATATAATAATGAATGAATAGATCTTCTAATGATATTTCTTCTATCAATAATCTATCAATATCATATTTAGCTAATTTATTAATAATAGTATTTGCATCTAAATTATTAATGAAAGTAATATTATTATCTTCTTCTTTTATTACTTTTAAATTCAACTCTTCTTTTATTTTTTCAATATCTTTAGAACTAATCTTTAAGTAAGTAAAATTATCTTTCTTAATATTATCAATCAAATCTTCTTTAATAATAATACCATCTTTAATAAAACCAACCTTATCACATATACTAGATACTTCACTTAAAATATGTGATGAATATAAAATAGTAGTACCTTTTTTCTTTTCTTCCATTAAAATATCATGGAAAATATTTTGCATAATAGGATCAAGTCCAGATGTAGCTTCATCTAATATTAGTATTTCTGGCTCATGCATTAATGCAAGCACAATTCCTACTTTCTTTAAATTACCTAAAGATAAATCCCCTATTTTCTTTTCTTCATCTATCTTTAATAATTCTTCAAGTTCATTTCTTCTTTGACTACAATCTTTATCATAAAATGTTTGATGATAATCAAATGTTTGTTTGATAGTAAAGTTTTCATATAAATGAACTTCACTTGGTAAATATCCAAGTTTCTTCTTAAATTCAATATCATCAAATTTAAGTTCTTCACCATTGATTAAAACTTTACCACCATTTTTATTAATAAGACCAATAATAGTTCTAATAGTAGTAGATTTACCAGCACCATTAGGGCCTATAAATCCATATATTTCTCCCTTATTGATTTTAATAGAAACATCTTCTATTCCTTTATTCTTGCCATAATATTTCTTTAAGTTTTGTAACTCAATAATTGGACTATTCATAATAACCTCACTTTTATTATTATACTATAAATCCTTCATTATTTCAAATTAAAAGGCATATGTAGTCCATATACCTTATATAATAATGTTTATCAACAATTCTTTAAAGCAAATTACTTACGAGGTTAAAAACCATATTTTTGTTTCATTGCTTCAAGCACTTCTTTTCCAGTTTTAACTTTACCTTCATCTAAATCAGCAAGACTTTTATTAATAATCTTTGCTTCATATGCTTGATTCATAAGTCTCTCAAAACATTCTATATCCATAACAACCAATCTTCCATAGCCATTTTTAGTTATAAAAACTGGTGCTCGGGTAGAACCGCACATATTCTCAATTTTAACAGTATCTTTAAGATCTCTCATTGGAACAATTTGCATATGGTACGCCTCCCATTGTGACTAAATTATACACCAAATTTAGCCATATGTTAAACATTATTAATATCATTTTCCTAACATCAATTTAAATATTCATTACTGATATTTTTATTTTTCGATTAAATGACTAGTCGACTAGTCATTTAATCGCACTTTATAATGTGTTACAGCATAGAAAAAAGGCGTATGAATCAACATACACCTTATATTATTCTATTTTCTAGGATTCTTAATATTAGCTTGTGCAGCAGCAAGTCTTGCAACTGGAACTCTGAATGGAGAGCAAGAAACATAATCTAATCCTACATTATGATAGAATTCGATAGATTTAGGATCTCCACCTGTTTCACCACAAACACCAACATGTAAATCTTTTCTTGTACCACGACCAGCTTTAACTGCATTTTCAACTAATTTACCAACACCTCTTTGGTCTAAAGTCTTGAATGGATCTTCTTCTAATACTTTAGTTTCATAATATGCAGGTAAGAATTTAGCAGCATCATCTCTTGAGAAACCAAATGTCATTTGAGTTAAGTCATTTGTTCCAAATGAGAAGAATTCAGCTTCTTCAGCAATTTCATCAGCAAGTAATGCAGCTCTTGGAATTTCAATCATTGTACCTACATGATAATTCATCTTTAAGCCTGATTCAGCAATTAGCTTATCAGCAGTAGCGCAAATAATACTCTTTACATATTTTAATTCTTTAACTTCAAGTACTAGTGGTACCATGATTTCAGGTTCAACTAGCTTACCAGTCTTCTTACTTACATTGATAGCAGCTTTAATAATAGCTGTTGTTTGCATTTCGCAAATTTCAGGATAAGTAACAGCAAGACGGCATCCACGATGACCCATCATAGGGTTTGCTTCATGTAAATCTGCAATTCTTGATTTAACTTCTTCAACAGTCTTACCGATAGCAAGAGCAAGTTCTCTAACAAGTTCTTCTTCTTGAGGTAAGAATTCATGTAGAGGTGGGTCAAGTAATCTTACATTAACTCTCTTGTCACCCATGATTTCGTATAAATCTTCGAAATCTTTTTGTTGCATAGGCTCTAACTCAGCTAATGCTTTTTCTCTACCTTCTTTGTTATCAGCAAGAATCATCTTTCTCATAGAGAAGATTCTATCTTTATCAAAGAACATATGTTCAGTTCGACATAATCCAATTCCTTCAGCACCAAATACAACAGCTTGTTTAGCATCTCTAGGTGTATCAGCATTAGTTCTTACATGAAGTGCTCTATTTTCATCAACCCATTTCATTAATCTTCCGAAATAACCAGAAGTTAAATCAGGGCTAACTGTCTTAATAGAACCTAAATATACATTACCAGTAGAACCATCAATAGATAAGATATCTTTTTCAGTATAAACTTTACCACCAATAGTTAAAGTTCTGTTTTCTTCATCGATTAAAGCTTCTGAACATCCACATACACAGCACTTACCCATACCACGAGCAACTACTGCAGCATGGCTTGTCATACCACCACGCATAGTAAGAATAGCTTCAGCAGCAACCATACC
The DNA here is from genome assembly GCA_016280895.1 of Bacillota bacterium. Classification (GTDB taxonomy): domain Bacteria; phylum Bacillota_I; class Bacilli_A; order ML615J-28; family CAG-698; genus RGIG3506. The sequence goes on along the minus strand of JAEEHM010000081.1, from coordinate 504 downwards.
AACGATATCTTCAGGTGATGTTTCAGCTCTAACTAAAACAACTTTTTCCCCCTTAGCATGTCTTGCTTCTGCTTCTTCAGCACTAAATGCGATAGCACCAGTACCAGCACCAGGTCCAGCAGCTAAACCTTTAGCGATAGGATTTGCTTTCTTAAGTTCATCACGATCAAAGCCTGGAAGTAATAATTTATCAAAGCTCATTGCATCAATTCTACATACTGCTTCTTTTTCAGTGATTAAGCCTTCATCAACTAAATCACATGCAATCTTTAAAGCAGCAGCAGGAGTTCTTTTACCATTACGAGTTTGTAAGAAGTATAATTTACCATCTTCAACAGTAAATTCCATATCTTGCATATCTCTATAATGATTTTCCATTAATTTGATAGTCTTTACAAATTGTTCATAAACTTCAGGCATACGACGTTTTAATTCATCGATATGAAGAGGTGTTCTAATACCAGCAACAACGTCTTCACCTTGTGCGTTTGGTAAATATTCAGC
>JAEEHM010000010.1 GCA_016280895.1 Bacillota bacterium | reverse complement strand
GGTGTTTCTATGTAATTATAATAACAAAAAAGTGATGTAAAAACACCACTTTATTCAAAGAAAACATTAAATAGTAAAATGATAAAATCAAACACCACTTTATTCATAGCCTTCTTAAAACACCAGTTTATTCATATACTCAAAATAAATGTCTAAATAGAAATATTTAGACTTTTTTAATAGGATATATAAATTGATTTTGATTTATAAAAAGAGTATAATAATAAAAGGAGAGATTATTATATGAAAGATATAGAAACAAGATTTAAAGAATTATGTCAAAATGCTAATTTAGTAGGTGCTAGTTCAGTTATTATCAAAGATAATAAGATTGATAAAATTATGAACTATGGTTATTATGATAAAGAAAACAAAAAAGAAATGACTGAAAATACGATTATCCGTATTGCATCTGTTTCTAAATTAGAAGTTGCATTATGTGTGATGATGTTAGAAGAAAAGGGATTAATTGATTTAGATGAAGATATTAGTACATATCTTGGATTTAAAGTTAGAAATCCTAAATATCCTAATGATAAAATCACAATTAGGATGATTATGACCCAAACATCATCAATATCTGATGGACTAGAGCTTTATTATGATGATAAAGAAGATGTATTTTCTGGATATAATTACATTTTAGAAAATGGATTAAGAGTAGATATTGAAGAATTATTACAAGAAAATGGTAAATATTATCAAGATTCATTCAATGAATATCAACCTGGAACACATTTTGAATATTCTAATTTTGGTTGTGGTACACTTGCTTGTATATTAGAGCGAGTTAGTGGAGAGTTTTTCTTTGATTTCTTTAAAGAAAATGTTAGTGAAAAACTAAATATAAAAGCATCTTTTATGGCAAGTGACTTTAAAGATGAAATAGTATCATCTAGCTATACTGGTTCTGGAAAGTTAAATAGAACAGGTCAATCATTTATTGATCGTTCAATTACTAAAAGAGCCCTAGGTCAAAACTATGTTGGTCCTGCTGGAGGTTTATTTATATCTATGAAGGATTTATCCACTTTAATGCTTGCTTATATGAATGATGGAAAAGGCCTTGTAAAGAAAGAAACAATGGATAAGATGCTTGAAATGAATTGGTATGGTGACCGTTGTGGCGACTATACTGCTAAGGGTCTGCAATTTCAAATTTTAGATATCTTTGATAATGTAAGATTATATGGCCATTTTGGTACAGCATATGGTATAAAAACTTTCCTTTTCTTTAATCCACACCAAAAAATTGGTATAGTATTTGCGACATCAGGTGGTGGGTTTAAAATGATGAATAATGATATATCTGATGTCCAATATTATTTGCTGGAAAAATTTGTAGGTGATTATTGGAATTATGATTTACAATCTGATGTATATTTTACTCCTGGTGATGATTATCTAATTCATGATGGAAGAAGAGTGAATGTTGAATATAAGACTGAAAAAGATAAGATTAATCCCAAGAGACCTTATATCGATATTATGTCAATGTTAGATGCATTTGGCTTTTCAACATATATTGGTAAAACTGAAATTGATAAGAAATATGAAAAATCTCATTTATTTGATTTTGTATATGATATTAAAAATGCATATGAATATAATTGTGAGATTAAAGAGGAATATAAAAATAAAGATTTCTTGCATCCTGTAAAATATCATTATCATATATATTATAAGAAAAAAGATGAAAATCAAAAGAAAGAATTAAAATTTAATTATCATACTCATTGTAATTATTGTGATCATGCAGATGGTACTGTGATGGATTACATGGATATGGCATATAAACTTGGATATGAATGCCTTGGAATGAGCGATCATGGACCACTTCCTGATTTTTATCGCCATCCTAAAAATGAAGATAAAACAGCATTCTTACATGGAAGAATGGATTTTGAAAAGATGGTTAATGAATATGTTAGAGATATCAATGAAGCTAAGAAAAAATATGAAGGAAAGATGAAAGTTTTAGCATCTATTGAAATCGAATATTTTGAAGGAATGGAAGAATATTTAAAGAAGTGCTTAGATAATTTAGATTATCTAGTAATGGGAGAACATTATAATATTGCTTCCGGTGAAGTTGTTGATACATATTCAAACTGCAATTATAAGAATGTAATACCTTATGCTAAAGTAATGGCAAAAGGTCTTGATACTGGACTATTTAAGGTAGTAGCTCATCCTGATATTTTCATGTTTAGATATGTTAGTGAAAATGGTATTTATCGAGAATTTGATAAAAATGCTAGTATTGCTGCTCGTATTATCATTGAAGCAGCTGTTAGAAATAATGTGTTAATTGAACTTAACTGTGGTGGTCTAAGTAGAGGAAAATGCATTAACGAAGATGGCTCAATTGAATATGGCTATCCAAGAAGTGAATTCTTTAATATCGTAAAAGAATATAAGAACGCTAAAGTTGTCATTGGAATTGATGCTCATAGTCCATATGCACTACAAGGCAGACATATAGAAAAAATAATTGCGCTTGCAAAAGAATTGGGACTTAATCCAATCAATATTAAATAGGAAATAATTAATTAGTAAAAAGGAGTGTAATATTATGCAATGTCCGATATGTTATAACAAACTTATCAAAGAATGTGATAATAATGGAAATAATATCTTACGTTGTTGTAATGGACACTCCTTTGATATTTCTAAATATGGCTATGTAAACTTACTCCCTTCCAAAACAAATAGTGGCGATAATAAAGAAATGGTCTTAGCAAGACATAATTTCTTACAAAAAGATTATTATTTAAAGCTTGCATTAGAATTAAAAAATATCATTAATGATTTAAATGTTAAAACTTTATTAGATATTGGCTGTGGTGAAGGCTATTATGATAGAATAATAAATGATGAAAATATTGAGATTTATGGACTTGATATTTCTAAAGATGCCATTTTGAAAGCTGCTAAAACTGATAATGATATTAATTACGTTGTTGCCAGTTCAAATAAATTACCTTTTGAAGATAATTATTTTGATTGTGTAATGTCAATCTTTTCACCAATTTATCCAAGTGAAGCAGAAAGGGTATGTTCAAAATATTTAATAAAGGTTATTCCTAATAAAGATCATTTAAAAGAATTAAAACAAGAATTATATGAAAATGTTAGAGATAATAAAATCTTAAAAGAAGAAATAGAAGGTTTTAATTTAGTTGATGAAAAAACAATTGATTATAAAATGAAAGTTGCTGATGTTAATGAATTATTTAAGATGACACCATATTTTTATACAACTCATAATAATTATGAAATAAAATTTAGGGAAATGGATATAAGCTTTAGTTTCATAATTAGAATTTATAAAGTCTATTAGTTGAAATAAAAGTCATTTTAGTATATAATATATTCAAATAATGAGGTATAAAGTAATGGCAAAAGAGATATTAACAATTGAAGAGATAATCACAAGGGTTAAACTAATAATGGAAAAAGTAAGACCATATATTCAAAGAGATGGTGGCGATATGGAATATGTTAAGTTCGAAGATGGCATCGTGTATGTAAAAATGTTTGGTGCATGTGTTGGCTGTTCTGCTATCGATTCTACTATTAAAGATGGACTTGAAGCTTTATTATTAGAAGAAGTGCCTGGTGTAATTGGAGTAGAATTAGTGGAGGATCAACTATAATGAAATATAATGAGGGAGATATTGTTTATGGAACAATCACTAATATCTTAGGATATGGTGCATTTGTGGAAATAGACAAAGAATATAATGGATTAATCCACATTTCTGAATTCTCTGATAATTATGTAAGAGATATAAAAGATTATGTAGTTATCGGAGAAAAAGTTAAATTAAGAGTAATAGAAGTTGAAGAAGACAAAAAGAGACTTAAATTAAGTTATAAAACAATGAATAAGAGTCGTGGTGTAAAAGGAGAGGTTCCTAAATTCACTATTGGCTTTAAGAGTTTAAGAGATCGTCTTCCTCAATTTATCAAGGAACAAATGGAACAAGATAAGGAAAATGACAATAATTTATAAAACAATCCAGTTTTTAACTGGGTTGTTTTTTGTATATTCGAACCATTAAAAAATATGCAAATATTTAGTTCACTAAAGTGTGATTTTTCTTGAAATAAAATTGATATTATGATAAAATATATTCGTAAAATGAATGCGTTTACAAAATTTTTCCATGAAGGAGGGAGTAAAAAATTATGAAACGTATTGGCAAAATATTATTTGCTGTTCTTTTTATGGTTTTAGCATTCGCTATTGTTGGATGTAAGAAAGACAACGAAGGTGGTAACACACCTGGTGGAGATGATACTAAGACTCCAACTATCGCATTTGCTGAAACATCACTTGAAGTAGTTGTTGGTGATACATTTACTTTAAAACCAACAGTTACAAATTTAGACAATGCAAAAATTGATTTCACATTCAGTTCACAAGGAATTGTTACTTTAGAAGCTAACACATTCACTGCTGAAGCTGAAGGTACAGTAACTATTACTGCAACATTACATGATTATTCAAATATAAAGGCTTCAATTAGCGTTACTGTTAAGGCACCTGCTGCTGTATTAGTAACAGGCATTACAATTAATGGTGAAGCTGCTATGAATGAAGGCGACACACAAACATTAGTTGCTGTTGTTAGTCCTGACAATGCATCAAATAAAGATGTAGAATGGTCATCAAGTGATACTGCTGTTGCATCAGTTGCTGCAAACGGTATGGTTAATGCTTTAGCTGCTGGTAAGGCTGTTATTACAGCTACTGCTAAAGATGGTTCTGGAATTAAAGCTACATTAGAAATTACAGTTGCTGCAAGCAATGTTCCTGTTACTACTGTTGATTTCGGTGTTGTTGATAAGATGTATGTTGGTAACACTCAAACTTTAACTGTTACAGTATTACCAAGAGAAGCTACAAACAAGACTGTTACTTGGAAGGCTGAACCTACAGATGTAGCAACAATCGATAGAAACGGTTTAGTTACTGCTTTAAAAGCTGGTACAGTTACAATTACTGCTACTGCAAATGATGGTTCTAATATCTCTTGTACAAAGACTATCACTGTTGAAGAATTTGTTAAACCTGATTACACTGCTGTTAACCCTGAATGGGAATTCGAAGAATTAGGTTCAACTGTTACTTTAAATGGAAAAGATTTTGAATTTGGTTATAGTGCTTATGCTCATTTAGATGAAGCTATTCAAGCTGCTGTAAAAGGTACATATGTTGCTCCTGGTGAATATCCAGATGATGCTAACATTTCTGCTGAAGGATTTGAATTAATCGGACCAAATGCAAAAACAGATCCTACTAAAGTTACAAGAACTGATGAAGCTATCATTACTGGTACAATCAAAATCTTAGAAGGTGCTAAGAATGTTAAAATTAAAGGCTTTGCTTTCACTTTAACTGGTGGAATTGATTGTGCTAATGGTGTATTTGGTGTTGAAGTATCTTACAACAATGTTTATGATACAAACGATGATGTTGCTGCATGGACAGAAGCAAGACAAGAAGCAGAAGCTATTTTTGATTTCTGGTCTTCAACTAATGATCCTGATACAGGCGATATCCTTATCACAAACAATAGATTCGATAACATCAGCGAGACTGGTATTATGTTAGCAAGATTAAAGAACGTTACAGTTGCTAACAATACATTCCATAACTTCAAATTAGATGCTATCCGTTGCGAAGGTGGATACAACTTCGGTGAATGGGTATTTGAAAACAATAAATTTGAAAATGATGAAATGCAAGCTCACAATGGTATTTACTTACAATCTGTAAGTGGTATTGAAGAAACAACTTATCAATCTATTAAGATTAATAACAATACATTCAAGAACATAGGTAGTTCTGAATTTGAATCTTCATATACTTGTGCTATTTCTATTAGAACATATCAAGAAAAAGGTTTAGCATTAGAAATTAATTATAATAGTTTCGAAAATTGCTACAACTATTTGAACTTAAGAAATAATGGTGCTAATGCTGATACATTCACTTGCGCTATTAACTATAATAAGTTCAAAGGCGTTCCTACTGGTGTCTTCCATAGAAATAATCGTCCTGGTTCAAATGATACTGCATCATCTAACCCACCACTAACTGTTATGGATTACAACCTATTCTTAGATGGTGAAGGAAATGTAATTACTGATTTAAGTACATATGCTGATAAGTTCTTAGATTTATCTGAACAATCTAATAAGAATAATTATGCTACTAAAGATGCTTACGAAGAAATGATTCGTAGTTTAGGTGGCGGTTTCGATTTCGTAGTTAACAAAGAATGGGCTTCACAAGAAGCTAATGCTGAAGTTGAATATGAAAACTTAACTTATAAGATGGGTGAAACTGCATTTGCAAGTATTGCAGAAGCTGTTGCTGCTGCTAGTGAAGGAACTAAGATTTTAGTATTAGCTGGTGTCTATGATGAAGCTATTACTGTATCTGCTAATAATATCACATTATTAGGTCCTAACTATAATATCTTTGCAGGAAACACAAATAGAAACGCAGAAGCAGTATTGAGTAATGTAATTACATTAGGAGCTAATAATGATGGATTTACTTTAAACGGATTTGAAGTTACTGGTGCTTTCCAATTATCAATTTCTGAAAGTGCAAGCAATACAAACTTCATTTATAACGTTATCAATGCTGCTACAGCTGATGGTACAATTCGTATTAATCAAATCGAAGGCAACATTGCAACCAACTTTAATGTAAGTTACAACTATAGTAACAATCATAAAGCATACCGTTTCTTATGGGTTAATATACTTGATGGTTTGACTCTTAACAATAATGAATTTACAAACTCAACAAGAGTGGCATTCGATTTTATGAATGTACAAGGATATATTAAAGGTAAAGTTGATATTATCGGTAACACTTATTCAGGATCTAATCAAAGTTTCGTATATGCACTTAATGTTGGCCAAATCAATGCTACAATAGAAGGAAATTATATTGAAAACATTGGGAATACTGCAATTGACTTCCGTGCTATGAAAGAAGATGGTGACAATACATTTGATATTAGATTTAATACATTTGTAGATGCTGGCTGCGGTTGGCGTCCAATTCGTATTAGATCTGCTGGTTATGATGCAAATGATAGTATTTCAATTATGGTTGAAAACAACAAATTTATTGAATCATATGTAGATATTGATGGAGTTGTAACATTTGCTAATGACCCTGCTAATAATAAAATCTATACTATTGGAAGAAATTACTATGAAGTTAATGGAGAAGCTCTTACAGGTTTAACTGTAAATAACTTTGTTAGCAAAGATGATATAAGCGGAGCTATTACTGTTACTGCAATTTCTGTTGCTGAAGCTTATGCAACTGAAGCAGAATGTCCTGCTTATGTAAAAGTTGATGAAATTAAGCCAACAGCAATTGCTATCACAAATAAAGTTGCTAAGATTGATGCTTTCACATCTCATCAAATTAAGTTCACAGTTAGTCCTGATAATGCAACTAACAAGAAAGTTGGATTCACTTCAAGTAATCCAAAAGCTGCTACAGTTACATCTGCTGGTCTAATCAATGCTCTTGCTGGTGGTAAAACTACTATTACTGTATTCTCAATGGCTGATAATACAATTCTTGATTCATTTGAATTAGAAGTTAAACCTGTTGAAAGAATCGAACTTCGTTATGAAGGAAATGGCGTTTTAGCTGTTGGTGATACTTTAGATATCGAAGCTACATACATTGGTGAATCTACAGATGCTATTACTTATGAATCTTCAAATACAAATGTTGCTACAGTAGATGCTACTGGTAAAGTTGCAGCTGTTGCTAAAGGTGAAGTAACAATCACTGCTAAAGTTGGTGAAGTAAGTGCTACATTAGGTTTATCTGTATTAGATAATTCTGAATTAAATGATTTATTAAAATTATTAGTTGCTAATAACAACGGTGTTGTTATGGATGAAACATTCAAATATATCGGTAGTGATGATGGTTCAGCTGATTATGAACATGAAATTTATGGTTCAGTTAATAATTATTGGGCTGGAACATTACCTGCTGTTGAAAAGAATATGTTAGATTTAAGTACTAACCATAAAGCTGGTGGTAATGGAAACGATGAAATGAAAGCATTAGAATGGATCGTTGTTCATGATACAGCTGGTTCTGGTTCTACTTCAACTGCTAGAGCAAATTCTGGTTGGTGTACTAACCCTCAAAACAACCCTGATACTTCAGCTTCATCATGGCATTACACAATTGGTAATGATGGTATTTTCCAACAAATGGAAGAAAACATCATTGCATGGCATGCTGGTGATGGAACAAGCTGGGCAACTGCTGATGTAAATTATTCAACTACATGGCATGATACAGGTGTTGCATATGCAGGCGATCGTCCTACAGTTACTTGTGGCAATGATGGATACTTCTATATCAATGGAACTAAATCATTAGTAAAATATCCTACTGCTGAAGGCGTTACACCTCATATCAATACAGTTGGTCTAATCTGCGTTAAGGGTGAAAATGGAAATTATAAGATTCCTACAACTTGGGTATCTTCAGGTTATGGAAATGCAATCTGTGCACGTGGTGGAAATAACAATGGTATCGGTATTGAAACTGCTGTTAACATGGGCTCTGATGTATATCTAACATGGCAATATACAGCTAAATTCGTAGCTGGCATTCTAGTTAGACATAATTTAGGCGCTGACCGTGTATTCTTCCACAATAACTTCTCTAATAAGAAGTGTCCAAATACAATGATTACTGCTGGATTAGTAGATACATTCTTAAAACTTGTATATGCTGAATATGAAGTTGCTAAGAATTATAGTGATTACACAATCACTTTCACATCTAATAACCCTCAAATCATTGATAACACTGGTAGAGTTGTTAAGGCTCCAGATTATACTACAAATGTAAGTTATACAATCACAGTTACTAAGGGTAGCGAATCTCAAAGCATTACTTTAAATTCATTAGTAATTGGTAAATATAACTAATTATATGACTAAAGAAGGCATTGAAAGATGCCTTCTTTTTTATTTGCGATTATTCAACTTGAAATTTTTAGTTAAGTATGATATAATAATAAATCGTAAAATATTTACAATAATTATACGAGGAGGGTAAAATGTTGAAACGTATAAGCAAAATATTTATTACAATTTTTGTCTTCTTACTTGCAATTGTTTTAGTTGCTTGTAAAAAAGATGATGATAACAAAGACAATGGAAAGGAAACAAAAAATCCTAGCATTTCTTTTACAACTACATCTTATGAATTAGAAGTTGGAGAAGAAGTGACTTTAAATCCAACAACTAAGGATGTTGAAAATCCTGTTGTTGAATATTCTTTAAGTGTTGAAGGGATTGTTTCTAATGACGGAAATGGTAAATTTACAGCACTTGCTGCAGGTACTGTTACTGTTACTGCTAAATTAAAAGATTTAGAAGTTAGTGCAAATGTTACTATCAAGGTAAATGAGCCTGCATTGCCTGTTTATGTAGAAAGCATCACTATTGAAGGTGAAACTTCTATGACTGAAGGTGATACACAAACTCTTACTGCTACAGTACTTCCAGCAGATGCAAATGATAAATCATTTACTTGGAAGACAAGCAATGGTAAGATTGCTACTGTAGATGCTAATGGTTTAGTTACAGCTTTAAAGGCTGGTACTGTTACTATCACAGCTACTGCAAATGATGAAGGTGGCGTAAGTGCTAATATTAAAATTGCTATTAAAGAAAAACAAGTATTAGCTGAAGCTATTGAATTTGATTTAGCTAATGAACTTTATGTTGGTGATGAAGTAACATTAGAAGCAAAGATTAGCCCAAGCAATACAAGTGTTAAGGTTGCTCAATGGGAAAGTACTAACCCAACAGTTGCTACAGTTGATGAAAGTGGTAAATTAGTTGCAGTTAATGCTGGTAAGGTAACAATCGTTGCTAAAACAACTGATGGCTCAAATTTAAAATGTTCTAAGCAAGTAACTGTTGTTGCTTTCAGTGGTCCAAATCAAGTAGCATATGTTGGTCCTACAACATTTGGTGCAAATGAGCAATATCAATTAAAAGCTAGTGATTTCACAAGCGATGCTGCTGGTGATTTAGAATTCTTATCATATGAGTGCTTTGATGATGCTGTTACAGTAAGCGAAACTGGTTTAATTACTCCTGTAAGCAGTGGAACTGCTAATGTTATCGTATCTGTAAAGGGCAAGACTACAATTGAAGTTACAATTGCTGTTAAAGTTGTTCCTACATTATATGTAGATGCAAGTCTTGCTGGTAGCGCAAATGGTGCTAGTGTAACAAGTTCTTTAACAACTGAAGCATTAACATTTGGTGAAAATGCATTTGATACAATTAGTGCTGCTATCGCTAAAGCTAGTACTGGTGCAAGTATTATAGTTGCTAGCGGTACATATGCTGAAAATATTAGTATTAATAAGAATGATATCTTATTATTTGGTCCTAACAATAAGGTACTTGGAAATGATACAAGAAAAGAAGAAGCTGTTTTAACTGGTAATATTAGTATCGCTAAAGAATTACAAAATATTACAATTGCTGGTTTCAAATTTACTGGAACTGCTACAGTTAAAAATGCTGCTGGTGCTGGTGGATCTGGTACAGAACCCGCAACAAACTTAGATAATTTCAAATTTGCGTATAATCTAGTAGATACTGCTCTTACAAGTGGTAAAGGATTTATTTATTTTGTAGAAGGTTCAAGTGGTTATTCATATAATCTATATTTCACTGGTAATAAATTCACTACAAGTGTAACAAGTACTCTTGAAGCATTTGTATATATTGATAATAATACTCATTTATTTGTTGAAAACAATACATTCTATAATGCTCCAAAGATGGCATTCTATATCAATGATACAACTAAAGGTTTAGGTGGAAATGCTGTTATTAAGAACAACACATTTGATACGATTGGTACAAATGCATTCCATTCTAATTGGGGTAGTCCAAGTCCTAACCTAACAAAGGGTTATTACATTGAAGTAGAAGGCAATACATTTAAAAATGTTGGTGCTGATGCTATTCATTTTGGTCAATTCAATAATGCTGACTCATATGATCATATTTTTGTAAAAGAGAATAGCTTTAATACTGTTGGTACTGGTGTATACTTCAATAGAGTTCAAGAAGCATTTAATATTGTTGTTACAAACAATACATTTGTAAATGATCCAAGCACTGCATATTTTGTAAATGCATGGAATGCTGCATCTAATACTAAGATGATTGCTGGTGGAAACAAATATTTAGCTGATGGTACTGAAATTAGTGCTAAAGATGCTTTATATGATGCTGAAAAGATTTCATTAGATCCAATTCCAGAAGAAACTCCAGTTAGTACTGATGGAGCACTTGGAAACCACATCGAAATTAGATTTGAAGGTAGTGGTGTTTTAAGTAAGGATGAACAAGTTGAATTAAGCGTTAAGTTCTTTGGTGAAGTAGAAGGAGATAATCCTACATTTGCATCATCTGATGCTACAGTTGCTAGCGTTGATGAAACTGGTAAAGTTACTGCATTAAAGTCAGGCGAAGCAACAATCACAGTTACTATTAATTCTGAAACTGCTACTGTTACATTTAATGTTATCGATGAGAGTCAAAATATGAATGAATTATTAAAATTAATTGCACAAAACAACAATGGTGTTGTTATGAATAGAATTATCTCATATAAGGGATCATCTGAAATTGATCAAAGAGTATATGGTTCTGTTAATAACTACTGGGCTGGCACAATGCCAAGTATTCAAGCTGATTATATGCCAATGTCTACTAAGAAATATGGTGTATGGGCAGAAGATGCTGATGGAAACCAAACAAGTGTTATTCAAGCTGAAAGAACATCTACAGAATTTATCGTAGTTCATGATACTGCAAACTCAAGTGCAGGCGCAAATGCAAAGATGAATTCTGATTGGGCACATCATCCACAATCTGATACAACTGCTTCATGGCATTATACTGTAGGTAATGATGGTATTTATCAAGTACTTGAAAACGAAAAGTTAATTGCATGGCATGCTGGTGATGGAACTAATTGGGCAACAGACAACAACAATTCAACTACATGGACTGATTCTGGTGTTGCATATGTTAAAGATCGTCCAAGTGTTACACTTGGAAATGATGGATATTTCTACATTGAAGGTCAAAAGACTACAGTTAAATATCCTACTAAAGATGGTGTTACACCTCATATCAATGATTTAGGTTTATTTGTAGTTAAGGGTGAAAATGGAAATTACAAGATTCCTACAACATGGATTAACCCAGCATATGGAGATGCTATTTGTATTCGTGGTGGTAACTTACATGGTGTTGCTATTGAATCTTGTGTTAACGTTGGTTCTGACTTATGGTTAACATGGCAATATCTTGCTAAGTTAGTTACAAGCTTATTAATTAAATACAACCTAACTCCAGAAAGAGTTGCTTTCCACAACAACTTTGCTAACAAACCTTGTCCAAAAACAATGATGGGTGCAAACTTGGTTGAACAATTCTTAAAGATGGTTTATGTTGAATATGAAGTAGCTAAAAACTTTGCAGATTATAAAGTTACATTTACTTCTAATAATCCTGATATTATTGATAATACTGGTAGAATTGTAAATAGACCTAAGTACACTACAAATGTTAGTTATACAGTTACTGTAACTAAGGGAAGTGAAAGTGCATCAATGACACTTCATTCATTAGTTATCGGTGAAAACTGTTAATTGAATGAAAGACTATCAAAATCGTAAGGTTTTGGTAGTCTTTTTTCGTAAAGTACTATAGATTTTCAATTATTTGTGCTATAATAAAATTATAAAAGGAGGAGACTAAAATGCGATTTATAAACAGGGTATCAGATTATCCTAATAAAAAGATATTACATGTAAGTCATGCTTCATATTCAAATGGAGAATTATCAGAATTACATGTAACTGAAGAAAAAGATGAAGGAACTGTAACAGTAACTGGAACTGAATTAAATGCTGAAAATCTTAATAAAGCATTTGAAGAATTTGGGAGAAATAGATTTTTGTGCATTTATGCAAGAGAAATGCATGATTTAATTATAGATGAAGATGATTTTTCATTTGATTTAAATGGATTAAATGATTACAAAACTGTAAACTTTGAATGTGCAATAGATATGTTATATCCAACTTGTAGTAGTGATAATTTGACTATTCAAATAAGTCTGAATACTACAAATCGAACAGGAACCATTACATTTTCTCCGGATAGTAGTCTAACTATGCCTATTACTGCAAGAGCATATGTATATTTTTATTCTGACAGCAATCACACAAATCTCGTTGTAAGAGTACCATTCTTATATACTTTTACACCATCTTCTACAAATCCACTTGATTAGGAGTCGTTATGGAAATAATAGGAATTACAGGTTCATTTGGTAAATCAAGTCTATGTTATATATTATCCTCATATCTAAAGCATATAGGTAAAAAAGTAGTAAGCTATTCAAGTATTGAAATAGATTCACCTAAGAGTAATAAAACAAAAAATCAAAGTCAAGAAATAGTAATAAAGAACAAAGAAGTATTAGATTCTGCAATCAAAGAAGCAAAAGAATATAATGCTGATTTTTTAATATTAGAGATTAATGAAGAAATAATTGGAAAAGGAATAATAGATGATGTTCCTTTTACATATAGAGTACTTACAAATATCAAAAGAATGGATATAAAAGATGATTTCAACAAATACAAAGAAGAAGTATTTTCTTTTTTATTGCATAAAAATAAGGAAGTAGAAGATAAAATCATTTTATATTTAGACTCAGATATGGCCTTAACTGATTTTACAAAAATAAAAGAAGATAGCAAAAAAGAAGTAATCACATTAGGTACTAGATATATATGTAATGTGAAAGGATATGATGAGGCTAGTATTGATTATTTAATGCATGAAACAGCAAATTCTATATTTTCAAGTATTAATGGACTTTCTTTTAGCATAAGTTCTAATCATAATACAACAAGTATTAATTCAAATCTCATACTTCCTTATAACGCAATTAATATATTAGAAGTATATAGTATTATAAATGATTTAAAGTTATATGAAGAAAGTACATTTAAAAGTTTTATTAAAAACATAAATATTCCTGGAAGAAGTGAAATAATTAAAATAAATGATAGATATATTATGATATCACCAACACTTTCTCCAGAACTTGAAGAATTATATAAGTTTCAACAAAACCAAGAAATAAATGATATCATATTAGTTACAGCTAGTATAGGCCAAGGGTTTTCTACATGGGAAGAAAAATATAATTCTAAAGAACAAAAGGAACATTTAACAAGAACAAGAAAATTTTCTATGGAATATGCATCTAGATATGCAAATTATATATATTTGACATCGTCTGATCCAGCTAGTACTGATCCATATGAAATCGATAATGAAATGAAATCTTATATTAAAGATGAAATTGAGGCAATCATTGATATTGATAGATATAGTGCTATTAAAAAAGCGATTAGAAATTCAAAATATAATGATTTCATTTTGATAAGTGGCCGTGGTAATAGGAATATCTATTGTATAGGTGATAAGATGCTTAAATTTACTGATTTAGAACTAGTACAACAAGCATTAAAAGAAATTGGTTGGTATTATGAGTACAAATAGAATAAATGATATTACAAAAACTCATAGTATTGAAGGACTTGATTTAAATGTAAATCTTGTAAGTGGCAAATGTGCTTTTACCACAAACATTATCAATATTTTTAAAGATACTTATAATATATCAATTGATTTAAATTATATTGGCGATGATACATTTAGTTTTTTCAATTTTCATCTAGGACCACATCTTAGATTAAGTATTAATGAATACATAAGGTTCATGGGTAATGTAGTTTATTATATTGATGGTAATGATATAAAACATGATGGATATAAATATTTTGAAGAAGAAATCTATAATAACACATTTTGGTATTTTAAATTTTCTGATGGCTTAGATTTACAAGCAAAATATAATATGACATTATCTGATGATACTATTATATTATATGATAATTTAGGTAATTATAAAGAATATATAAGAAGTAATAATGAATATGAAATATTTTTACTTAAAAGGATAGTATATATTGGAAAAAACGATAATTATACAATTGAAAAAGTATTAACATATGATGAAGATGATAGATTACTTAGGATATATGATTCAAGACGCCCTTCATATTATATAAAGTTTTTATATAATGAAAACAATTATATAGAAAAAATATGTTATGAAACCAGTTATAAAACATATGGAGTATTATTACATTATGATGAGAATGGTAATATAAACTCCATTACAAGAATAGTTAATCAAGATTCTTATTTATCACATGTTTTCAAATATGACAATACTAGATTATCGCAAATAATCAATGTATATACCTATAAAAGTTTGAAGATCAGTTATAAAAATTATCCTCAAAATACCTATAAAATAGCTAAAATTGAGGAAGGATATGTGAATAAAAAGATTTTCGCATTTAAAAGTACAATATATGCAAATGAAGAAAACACTAAAGATGGTATTTATGTTTCTAAAGGAAGTGCTCTTGATACTTCCAATACCTTCAATTCAAAATATGAATTTACGTACGCTTTTTATGAGAATAGCCAATATACAATAGTAAGTATTGTAAGTAAAATATCTCAAGAGAGTGTAATTTCATATATTTATGAATATGATATGTTTGGACGTTTAATGTCTGCATTTGAAAAAGTCGGAAATAATAATTATAAAACACTTTCCAAAACAAATGGTGTATGGCTTAAAGATAATAGTGAAGCACCAGGTGAAACATATCCTGATGGACAGTCTAAAGAGACAATTAATGGAATAGTATCTAAACATGTTAGCAATTATGAAATAATATATGATGAAAATTCAGATATTGTGAATGATTTTATTGCTTATCACAATAAATATAAAAATGCATCAGGAGAAGATAATTTAATATATAATTTTAAAGTATCTGTCAAATTATTTAATCCATCAAATAGTAATTATATTATTGTATCAATACAATATACAGATAATACTTGCAAACAATTTGATGCACGTATAATTAAATATGAAACAGGTGTTTATCAAACAGTGAGTGTTCAAGTTGAAGTTGATACTCATAAAACAGTCGAAAAAATATCATATTTTGCGGATTCTACAAGCTTTATTATTAATGACATGTATGCTTCAATTGGATTATGTAACATAACGTGTTTTAGTGCTAATATAATGGTAAGACAATTAAAAGATATTACTGATATTAGTATCACTAATTACAATAATACAACTGATATTATTAGTTTATCTTCTAGTTATTATATAACATACAATGATGTATATAATACTTATTTAAGTTATTTAAGAAATACATTTTTATTTAATAATAATAGTTTCGATTTATATTTAAGTGAAGGTCGATTCATTAAAAGAGTAAAATCTGTATTATATTTATCACAACATGTAAACTGGTTATTATATGATAATACAGATAATTACCGTTTTACTTTACAAAACGTCACTTATAATATGTTTAATGACACATTAACAACAAAGAATTATTATTTTTATGAAACATATAATAATTATTCAAATGTGCTATTAGAAGTAGAAAAATCAGGAAATAATAATAAAAGAGTAATATATGATTTAAAAGGAAATGTACTAGAGAACATTGATTCATATGGAGTGATTTCAAAAAACATTTATGATAACTACAATCAAGTAATAAAACAAGAAATTAGTCATGCAGCATCAAGTGAAAAGTTTGTATATAAAACTACAAGGACATTAGAATACACTAAAGAAGAAACATATTTAGGATCTAATACATATTATTTTGATGATATTGGCAATGTAACACATAATATAATAAGAGATGTTAATGGAATATTAATCAGCAGCAAGTATTATAATAAAGATGGACTTGATAATGTAATTCAAGTAGAAGATGGAAATCATAAAAATAATATTAGATATGAACTAAGTGGTAATATTTCATCATACAATAGTATTTACGATAGTTTAGATACAAATAATAAAACTATCAATCATACATTTACATATGATGATAAAAATAGATTTTTACGACATTATCAATTAAGTAAAAATCTATTAGAAGAGAATGATAATTATCGAATAAGCACATATTATGATGACTCAAATAGATCAGTCACTACTTATTTTAGAAGAAGTGGATTATTAGATACAGCCACTTCAACATATAATAAATATGGAAATGTTGCATCTACTAAATATAATGATAATGGAAATTATATTAATTATGTTTATGAAAATAATGATGAAAGTAGTATATGTGCCAATATTAAAAATATAAATGATAATATTGAAGGCCTATATAAAACATTTACTTATGAAGATGGAACTTTAAATAAGATAGAAGAAAAAGATGTAAGTAATGACTTAATTATAAAGAAAGAGGTTTTTCCAAGCACAGAGAAATATTCATTTATATATGATGATTATGAAAGGTTATACACTTATAATCAAACATATGATTTAAATAAAGTATCTCCAAGACTTGAAAGCCTTAACAATGATGTTTTTGAAAAAACATATGAATATGATTATTTTGGAAGAATCAAAAAAATATCTACAAATGATTTATCAAATCCATTTGAACAATCTATTTCTTATGAAACAATCAGTTTAAATAATGAACTTTATGCTACTTCTAGAATTATAGAACAAGAATACAATTTAAGACCAGATTTATCACATCCATATTATAATGTTTTGACATTTGATTATGTATATGATAGACTAAATAATATAAGTGCTTATGATTTAGTGGCAAATAATAGTTTAAATCATCATTATAATGATCATTATTATTCATACACATATAATAATGATTCAGTTCTCACAAAAGAACAAGTGTGGGAAAGAGATGCTAATTTAACAACATTATCCTATAAAGAAATTAATTATACTTATGATTTAAATGGTAATATTACATCTAAAAATATTAAAGACGGTAGTGATGAGAATCATATAATAAATAATAATACTTATAATTATTATTATCAAAATAACAAATTAGAAAATATTTATGATTCTAATAATCAATTAATATCATCATTTTCATATGATGATTTTGGTAATACAACATCATATGATGGTTTAAATCTAACTTATATTAGAGGAAGTGTATTATCTTCTATTAGTGATGGTACTAATACATACAATTATCATTATAATAGTGATGGAATAAGATATAAAAAGATTATCAATGATGCAGAAACAATATATGGTTTAGATGGTAGTAAAATCATATATGAAAAAGGTGTAAATAACTTTTTATATTTATATGAAGGAAATGAAATAATAGGATTATATGATTTAGACACTCATGAAAAATACTTTTATGTAAAAGATGTTACTGGAAATATAATATCGATTATTCAAAATAATATAGAAGTAAATAGATATAAATATGATGCATATGGAAATTGCGAAGTATACACATATAATTACAATGGTGAATTAGTAATAGATAATACGAATTATTCTATTGGTAATAGGAATCCATTTAGATATAAATCATATTATTATGATAAAGAAAGTGGATTATATTATTTAAATAGTAGATACTATAATCCTAAAATAGGAAGATTTATCACGATAGACAGTATTGATTATATAGATGAAAATAATATATATGGATATAATTTATATTGTTATTGTGGAAATAATCCGGTGATGTACTTAGAAATATATGAGAATTATTCTTGCTTTTCCAACAATTCATATGACTCAAATAGTATATCATCATTTTCTTCATTCGTATCAGAGAACAATAGCATTCATAAAGATAAGCAAATAGTACCAGCATGGCTGAAGATAACTGCCATTAGTTTACCGGACATAATTATAACTGCTAGTTACTTGAAATCAAGTGGCGTTCATAGATACTTGTGTTATGCTACTAAAACAAGATATTATTTTCCTAAACCAGGTGGCACATGGAGATGGATACCAAAATCCTCTTCTAGTTATTTTAGTAATTCAAATGCAATATTTAAGTTAATAATGACGGGTGATGCAAAGGCTGGAATAAAAACTATGGCTAAATCGTTTGGCTTCACAGTTGGTATTACAGCAGGTGTAAATTTTTTTGCAAATTTTTATGAAAACAATTTTCATGTTGATGAAGCAATGTTGAAAGACACTATAATAGATACTGCAATTGGTGTTGGGTCTTATTATTTAGCAGTGGGGACAATGTCATTGATTTCTTCAGGGTTATTGACTGTCGGCGTGGCAGTTCCAGGTGGTTTAGTTTTTGTAGGTGTTATAGTTTTAAGCATCGGGATAGAGTATGCTGTTAGAGATATATTTGATTATGAAAATTGATTATCGGAGGCTTGTCGATTATGAAAAACAAAATAATTGATTACTTAAAAATAAAAGGAGTGGATAATTATAATGATTTAGATAATATTTATGATATGTATGCATCGGGAATTATTAATAAACTATTATCTCACTATGAAAATGTTCATATATATCCATCTTTGGATAAAAAAAACAAAACTATTCAGATACATTATAGCTATAATAATATAAATGTTGGTATAGATTTTTTTGAAAATGATTACGATGTTGTTATGTATTATTCCGGTATAACCCCAAAAGAATTGGACAAGCTATTTGTTAAATACAAATATCAAAAAGATTTTTCTTTAGAATATTTGATAAAAAAGTTAGATAATCAAATTAAAAACCATCCTAAATTGAAAAACATGTCGAAAGATCAAAAAAAGAAAAAGATGTATTCTATGATTGCATGGATTAATTTTTCTATTCCCATGGTCACTATGAGTTTAATGGCTTTATACGTTTTTATTACCGGAAACTCAATACAAGCCGGTCCATACTTTGCTTTTATAATTTTCATCCCACTATTAATGTGGTTTATATTTGATATAAAATCGCGAAAATTATAGCAATACTTCTATAATCACGAGTTAAATTAGTGTGTTAATATATAAGCGTGTTGATTGGTGGTGGAATAAGTAGTGGAATTTCTTCTGTAATGTCTGGTGGTAGTTTTATTGATGGTTTTGCAGATGGAGCCTTATCCGGTTCAATTACTGGAGCAATTTCAGGTGCAGTCGCAGCTTCACCACTAGGAGTATGGGGACAAGTGGGAGTTAACGCATTAATAAGTGGAGGTAGTTATATTGTAAATAATTATAATAACTTTAATATTGGTGACTTTTTATTTAACTCTGCACTTGGTGGATTAGCTGGTCGTTGGCGGTGATGGTTGGACAAAAGCAGGTTCAACGTTAGCTTATGATTTAGCCTTTAATGGCATAAAAGGTTCATTTATGATGTTAGGTAGAGGTGCATTAAATGAGTTCTCTAAGCCAATTATTAAATCATCGATTGTTGGAAGTGCTGGTTTTATTAATGATATATTCAAAAAATTAAGAAAAAATTCAAGAGGAGGAAGATAAATGTTTAAAGTCCAAAATTTACTTTATTTATTAATATGGATTTTTAATATATTTACATTTATATTAGCTAAGAGAATAGATGATATATATATTAATGATAAAAAGAATTATTATAAACATAAGGATGTGATGTCATTTATTTTAAAAATTATTCCCCTTTTTATGATGCTTTGTTCTATAGTATTAGCAATTGTTACAATATTTCTTACAAATGAAGTTACTAATACTATTATATCTGCTTATTTTATGATTACTATTATTGATTTAATCTTTACTGGAATAATTAATACTATCTATGAAAGACATTAGTTTTATTCATTATAGAAAAATAAACATTAATCATATGATAAATGTATTAAAAATTAAACAAAATAAAAATTGCAAAAACTTTATCTAGCAATAAAAGTAGGTATACTTTAATCGGTATATCTGCTTTTTCTTTTTTTGATAAGATGAAAAAGCTGGGTATCCCAGTTGCACAAGTATTTCCAAAATACAACAATTAAATAATTAAAAATTGATAGATATGTCATATTTGATAAGTCTTTTTTTCTTAGGAAATATTCATTTAATGAAAAATTATTAATAAATAGCGGTAAAAAACTAAAAAAATATAATAGAAATTATTCATTGAAAAATATTGAAAAAAATGATATAATATGCTAAAAGGAAAAGAAGGTTTATAAGCCTTGTATGTATAAAATGAATAAAAATATAAAAACATTTAAGATAAATAATGTTGATGAAATAATAGCTTTAGGTGAAAAAATAGGTAGACTTGCTATTCCTAATCTTGTAATAACGATGAATGGTGATTTGGGTGCAGGTAAAACTACTATGACAAAAGGAATAGCTAAAGGTTTAGGTATTACTAAGATTGTAAATTCACCAACATTCACAATTATGAAAATATATGAAGGAAGAATGATGCTATATCATTTAGATGTTTATCGTATTACTAATCCTGATTCTGATTTTGAATTGGAAGAATATTTTGAAAATGATGGTTTATGTGTAATTGAATGGGCTGATCAAATTAAAAAATTACTTCCTGATTCGTACATAAATATCAATATCACTAGAATTAGTGAAAATGAAAGAGAATTAGAAATTAGCTTAGTTGGTAATAATTTAAAATATCAAGAAATTATAAATTGTTTGTAAGAAGGTAAATATGTTAAAAGAATATAAAAGAATAATGCTTTTAGATACATCATCTTCATATTTATTCATCAATTTTATTGAAGATGGGAAAGTAGTATATCAAGTATTGAGTGAAGGAAAGAACAATCATTCTGATAATCTACTTAAAGATATTGAAGAAGGTTTAAAAAAATTAAATTTAAAGGTCAATGATTTTGATTGCTTCGTATGTGGAGTAGGACCTGGTATGTATACTGGTCTTCGTGTAAGTATGACTGTTGCCAAAACATTTGCGTGGACATTAAAGAAAGATTTATATGTTCTAAGTAGTATTGATTTATTGTTTAGTGATTATATTGGAACAAACAAACAATGTGCAATAATGCTTAAAGCAAAGAAAGATTATAGTTACACAAAGATAGTTGATTTTAGTAAAGATTATAAAGTTTTAAGAAAAGAAGAATTCTTAAGTAATGATGAATTTTTGAAATTAGCAAGTGATTATCAAATACTTAACAATGATGATATTAAAATAAATGCTCTAAGAATCGAAGATTTTATGCTTACTAAAGTAGAAAATATTCATGCTTTAGAACCAAATTATTTAAGAAGTGATATTTAATTGTTATGCG
>JAEEHM010000009.1 GCA_016280895.1 Bacillota bacterium | reverse complement strand
TGATTATCTAAATACCTATGTTGAATACAGAAAGAAAATGAAAGCATTACATCTTGCTTTCTTTTTGTTGAGTTGGGATTCATCAACTGTTGCACCAAAGGGATGCTTTGAGGCTAGAGGTGAAAATGTTGCTGTTTTATCACAAATGGGATATGAGCTTGAAACTTCGAAAGAGTTTACTGATGCCGTTAACTATTTATATGAAAATAGAAATAAATTAGATGAAATTACTGCACATGAAATTGAAGTCTTAAAAGAAAGAGTCGACAAACAATTAAAGATTCCAGTAGAAGAAGTAATGGAAGCCGCTAAGCTATTTTCTGTAAGTAATAATATTTGGGTTGAAGCTAAGCAAACAAATGATTTCAATAAATTCAAAGATTGTTTAGAAAAGATTGTTGCTTATGAAAGAAGATATGTGAAATATCTTGAAACTGATAAATTAAAAGGATATGATATTTTATTAGATGAATATGAAAGAGGAATGACTACAAAAGAATATGATCAATTCTTTGATTGTTTGAAAGAAAAGTTAGTTCCTTTTGTAAAGAAGGTACTTGCTAAAGGTAATGATTTTGATGATTCATTTATGAAGAAGAAATATCCTGCTGACAAACAAAAAGAAGTATGTGAATATTTTAGAGATGTAATGTGTTTTGATAAAAATAAAGGTATTATGATGGAAAGTGAACATCCTTTCACAAGTGGATTTGGAACTGATGATGTTAGAATTACAGTCCATTATTATGAAAAAATGTTTACTTCATCAATATTCTCTTGTATTCATGAAACTGGTCATGCTACATATGAAGCTAATGTTGATAAGAAATTAAATGAAACATTCTCTGGTGGTGGTGCTAGTATGGCGCTTCATGAATCACAATCAAGATTTTATGAAAACATTATTGGAAGAGACGAGAATTTCTGGAAAGCACATTTCAACAAATTAAAAGAAGTTTATAAGACCCAATTAAAAGATGTTGATTTAGATACATTTATAAGAGAGGTTAATAAGGTTGAAGCTTCTTATGTAAGAACTGAAGCTGATGAATTGACTTATCCACTTCATGTAATGCTGAGATATGATATTGAAAAGAAATTGATTAGTGGTGAATTAGAAGTTAAAGATGCTCCTAAAGAATGGAATAGATTATTCAAAGAATACTTTGGTCTTAAAGTTAAGAAAGATAGTGAAGGTATTTTACAAGATGTTCACTGGTCTCAAGGTAGCTTTGGATATTTCCCTACTTACGCATTAGGTTCTGCATATGGTGCTCAATTCTTAAATGCGATGAAGAAGGATTTAGATTTTGATAAAGAAATATCTAAAGATAATTTAAAATCTATTAATGAATGGTTAAGAGAACATATTCATAAATATGGTGCATCTAAATATCCTAAAGAGATTATTAAAATAGCGACTGGTGAGGATTTTAATCCTAATTATTACGTTGATTATTTAATTAAAAAATATTCAAAAATATATAATATAAAGTAAAAAGTCATGACATGATTTTGTCATGGCTTTTTCTTGACACATACAGCATTATATAATATAATTTAGTTAAATAGTAGGAACAGATGCGTTAGTTGGAAGTATAAAGGGACTACTATGTTTTACTACTGGTGCGTAGACGGGTGGAGCAGGTTTATGGAATATACCAAAAGGTGCAGCAAAAGGATCAATTAACTTTATAACAAAGATCTTGCTTAATAGTATTATTGATATAAGTTGTAAATTATCTGTTGATGCAGCTTATTCTGCGATATTAGGAGAAAAATGTGAATGGATAGAAAGTGTAAGAGATTTTGCGAAAGAGATTTTTTAGACATTAAAACAGGAATAAGCATTTATAGAGGAATTATATTCATTTTTGGTATAGTAGATTTGGAGTTTATAATATTAGGCTTGAAATTCAATCGAGATATTTTGGAAATCATAGTTGCAAGTATCTTGGAAGTGATTATAATATTGATAATTATTTTCATGGAAAGAATAGCCTATATATTACATTTGCCAACTAACCATTTGATAGTTTCGAAAGAAAAAATTATTTTTAAAAAAAGAAAAATAATATTTAATCATAGGATAGATGAATGTCACTTTACCTATTATTCGAGTTTTAATGATACGATAGATAGTTGTTTTATACCAGTGCTAATAGTTGAAGTAGAGAACACTCGCTATGAGATTTTTATAACAAGAAAACAGTATTTATGCATGATGGACTACATAAAGAAGTAATGAACAATATATAAAAGCGCTCGTGTTCAATAATGATTCATTACACCCTCATTATAGATATAAAGATTATTATTATGACAATGAATCTAAATTATATTATTTAAATAGTGGATATTATAGTAGTGATATAAGAAGATTTATATCACCAGATGATATATCATATATAGATAGTAATATAATAAATGGATTAAATTTGTATTGTTATTGTGCACTCATCTATGCTAAACACATTCAACAATAGCTTGTTAAGTATAACTTTTTTGTAGGAGGTAAAGCAATGAATCCTTTTCCAATTAGAAGTTCAGATATAGAAGTAGTTATTAAAAACAAAAGGCCTAGTAGGAGTAATATATGTAGTGGATATAGGCCAGCTTTTAAAGTGAAAGATGATTATTTGACAACTGGAATTATTAGATTAATTGATATTGATGAATTATCTTATAATGGCGTAGCGAAAGCAGAGATTTGGTTTCTTTCGCCGGAATTTTATCCGAATTGTTTAAAAATAGGGCAAGTAATTCAATTTCAAGAAGGAAAAATAATTCATGGCTTTGTGACTATAACTAAGATTAACAATAAAAATCTAGAAATTAAATGATGAGAGGATAATAAATGAAATATTTTTTAATGAGTTGTAGATTTGATAAGCAATCGCCAAATGATTTTGTCCTTAAATATGAAAATGGCATTTTTTATTCGAAAAAAGATAATAGTATATGGAACATTTGCAATTTATATGATTTTGGAGTTGGAAGAGAAAATGGATTTTATAAGGAACCCTTACCTAAATTTGAAAACTTGATTGAAATATTGTTAAAATCTGACGATAAAGAAGATAGATATGGCGCTGCTGCAATTATAATTTATAACTTCATTGATGATTTATATTTATATTTAACTAGTATTTCCAAAAAGCAAAGACTATTATTTATTAAAAAAACTAATGAGTTTTTATTATTCGATAGATTAAATCGTTTTATACTTCCAAATTCCATATATAACTTTGAAATGTGGAAAAAAATATTATCATAAATTTGTTTTTATTATATGTAAAGATCGGAATATATTCATAGAGTTTTTGGAGCTTAATGTATTGAATTAAAATGAATCACATCAACAATAATGAGTTCTTGTATATACCACTTTATTTATATATTTGCACAAACCACCTCATGAAGGTGGTTTTTATTGTGGAAAAAAGAAGAATAAAGAAAAAAGGGAATAGTAATTATAAGTGGAAACATTAATTAAAAAATTTTTTTGACTATGGACAAAATTTGTTGTATAATATATGTTAGCAATTAATATTTAAAAAATATATATAGATATATCAAAAATTAAATAATTGTGAATATTTTTATAGGAGGCTTAAACATGAAAGTATTATTAATGCTTAGTGCTCTTAATGTTATCCTTCCTATTGTTATTGGTATTGTATGTTTAGGTGCTGGTATTGCTGCTGGTATGTTTGTCGCTA
>JAEEHM010000008.1 GCA_016280895.1 Bacillota bacterium | reverse complement strand
GCTATTCTAATAATAGTCAAAATATTAGGCACATTTTTCATTTTCATTCTTTTATTCTCTTCCATATAATCTCCCTAAATTAATTTATTTAGGCTTTCACTTACAATATATGCACTAGCCCACGCAAAATGTAAATTGAAGCCTCCACATGTACCATCTACATCTAATAATTCACCCATAAAATAGATATTCTTATTTTTTAAAGATGCAAATGTATTAAGATCAATCTCAGCAAGATCAAGTCCACCACGGCAAACCTGACAATTCTTAAAATCATAAGTTCCTTTTATATTGAACCTACAATTTTTAATAATATATGCTATATCATCAAGATTCTTCCCCATCTTGATAATATATTGAGCTAACATCTTTGGAAGAAAGGCATTTAAAGTCTTATTTAAATCTTTAAATTTATCATTATATTTTTTTATCAATTCCTTTAATTCTTCCAAACTATAATCATATGCGAAATCTAATAATACATATGATTTACTTTTATCATTGTATAATCTTGATTCTTCCATGACTACAATTCCTGATATTCCATCATCTTTGAATTGTACTTCACCAAAATTATCTTCTTTTAATTTATTATTTTCATATAAAGAAACATTTGCTTTAATTCTTAAACCACTTAGGCTTTTTACATTTTCTATTGTTGTAAAACCTACTAAACTACGTTTAATATCTTTAATATGATAATCCATCTTCTTTAAGATATCATAACTATTATAATCAAAATTAACCAGGGCAATACTACCACAAGCAAATACTAGATAATCAGCTTCATATTTATTATTTAAAATAAAACAATCTTTATATTCAATCTTATCAATTCTACAATCTGTATATATCTTAACACCTTTTCTTTTTAATTCATAATCAAAGGCATCATATACATTATTAGATCTTTTAGAATAAGGATAATATCTACCAGCGCTATCAGGTCTAATAATAAGACCTAAATCTTTAAATGTATCTATACATTTATTTAAATCAAAACGATTTAATATCATACTTAAATCATGATTATAAATACCATTTAAGTTATTTATATCACTTAGACGTGCATTTGTTAAATTGCACATTCCATTACCACTGGCAAGCACTTTTTTTAAAATCCGATTTTGTGCTTCAAATATTGATATATCAAATTCATCTTTTAAGAGGCAGGCAAGCATAACACCACTTGCACCGCCACCAATAATAGCAACACGTTTTTTCATAATTAACACCATTATTATTATACTACAAATGAACAAATATTGCAAAAGCTTTGTATATATTATAATTATAAATATTTACTAAAAATAATAAGAAATCATTTTTCATTAAAAACTTGATTTTTTTGATATTTTAGAGTATAATATCATAGTAAAGTTATGGAGGTACGTATGGCTAATATTAAACAACAAAAGAAACGTAACCTAACAAATGAAAAACAAAGATTAGTTAATGCAGGTTTTAAATCATCAATTAAGACTGCTATTAAAGCTGTTGAAAAATTTGTTGAAGCAAAAGATGCTGAAAAAGCTCAAGAAGCTTTAGTTCTTGCTTCTAGAAAGCTAGACAAAGCTGTTAGTAAAGGTTTCTTACACAAAAACAATGCTGCAAGACATAAATCTCGTCTTCAAAAATTAGTTAACACATTATAATATAAAAAAGCTTCACGAAGAAGCTTTTTTATTTTCCTATATACCAAACAAGAAAAGCTCCATTCCAGATACTTTATCAATAAGACCAGATTTAATCTTAAAATCTAAATCACCAATTTTTATTAAATCTTCTTCTAAAGTTTTAATATCAAAATTTTTAGCATCCTTCATTATATAATATGCTCTACCTGGACTAACACCTAAAAAGGAAGCAATCTCATTTTGGTTTTTTCCACTCTCAATTAGTTTTAAACTTGTATATGAATCCTTCATAGAACGATAAATTAGATTCAACAATTTAATTTGATCATTACCAGAATTTAATAAGTTATAATAAATTTCCATTGTTTTATTTTTATCTTTTTGGTTGATTGCTTTAATAAGTGCAAAGACATTAGTTTCGCCTTCATCTGATACTACTGATGCAACATCTCTAATGCTAACAATCTTTCGATCACCAACATAATTTAATAATTTCTCAACTTCACCCTTTGCTTTTATTAAGTCATTATGCACATATTCAAAAAACAATTCTACCGCATTTTCTTCTATTTCTAAACCTAAAACACCAAATTGTCTTTTCAACCAGCCCTTCATTTCAACATCGCTAAGTGTCGATTGTTCAGTGACTTGGGCTTTTTTTCTTAGCTTTATCACAATGTCCTTGCTCTCATCAAGCTCAATTCCGGTAGCATCAATTATCAACAAACAGAAATCACTTGGATTATCTAAATAGTCCATCAATCCTTGATAGCTAACTGATGTATCCTTACTTAAAAAGATTGGATGACGCATAATAACAACCTTTGTGTCACTTAAAAATGGAACTGTCATACAATCATTTAAAACGGCAGTCATTGAATCAACTTCCATATCATAGGTTGTTAAATTGAAAGCACCAGGACTAGCTTGCGCAATCACATTGTCAATT
>JAEEHM010000007.1 GCA_016280895.1 Bacillota bacterium | reverse complement strand
GTCACAAGATCAGGTGTTGGAAAAGTTAATATGGCAGTAGCCCTTACAATCCTTCTTGATAAGTATCATGTTGATTACGTTATTAATTCTGGTATAGCTGGATCTTATAACTCTAAGATTGGTTCTACATCAATTAGTACTGAAGTAGCTTACTATGATTTTATAATCCCTGGATATGGCTTTGGAGTTCCAAGACAACCGAATCCATATAAACCATCAGATGATATCGTTAAAGTTGCAAAAGAAATCTATAAAGATGATAAAAATATTCAATTTGGAAAGATTATCTCTGGAGATAGATTTGTGACTGATATTAAAGATTTTGGTGAATACGATTATAAAAATAGTGTTGCAGTAGATATGGAATCTGCGAGTGTAGCTCAAGTATGTTATCTATTCTCAACTGATTTTCTAATTATTAGAAATGTTTCAGATAATCTATCAGCAAAAGAATATAACGCTAACGAAAGCACAGAACCAGATAACTGCGCTAAAATAGCTTTAAAGTTTATCGATAATTATAATAAGTATTAAAAAAAGAAATCCGAGTGGATTTCTTTTTTATTGAAAATTAAATTTAATAATTTTAGGAATATTTAACGTTTAATGTAAGTAATTATAGTAAAATAATTATTTTATTTTGTAATTTTAAAGAAAAACTGATATAATAAAGATGAGAGGTATTAAGATGAATAAATACGTTAATATTTACAACTCATTAGATTTTAATAGACTTGCTAATATTATATACAAATATGGTAAAAAGATTCAAGAATATAAAGATTGTCTTGATAATAGTCAATTGTCTGATAAGAACAAAAAGATTATCATTTTATATAGAGAATCTTTGTATTATATGCCCGGCTGTTTTGAAAGTAATTATGCAATAAATATATCTTCAAACTTTTTAAATACGATTAATTACTGTGCAGGATATTTAACAGAAAACTGTTTAAGCATTGAATTACTTGAAAAAATAATTGAAAAAATGACTGAAAAAAAAGTGCAGTCAAAAAAACCAAGTATAAGTTTGGCAAAATGGAAAATTGCCGAATTAAAGGAATTATTTGATTTTTTAAACGAAAATCAAAAAGAAGAAATACCAGTCATAAAACTAATTATTTTTTATTATTATTTTTTAAAAAATGAGCCTATTGGCAAATATAATTTTGAAAGAATTAATTACGCCGTTGCTATAGCTAATATAATATCGATTTTATTATATGAATTTGTTTTTGATGACAAGATTATTATTTCTTTAGGAAAGACGTTTGTTAATAACACAAATAAAATATTTTCAATAATAAATGAAGAAGTTGATATTAACACAGAACAGTTGATATCTTTGATAGAAATGGTTATAAGTACCATTGATACAAATATTAAAAGATTTAGGCTGATAGATAGTAATATTAATGAAATAGCAAATGATGTTTCCATTTCGAAAGATAATTGTGTTAAACTAATCAATCTGCTTTTTAGTAAATTATCTTTTACAAGCGAAGATATATGCAATGGGTTGAATGTTAAAAATCCAACCGCAAATCAATATATAAGAAAATTATTAGATTATAGGATTATTTCAGTGTTGGATGAAAAAAGACAAAGAGGTAAAGAATATTTATCTTTTGTAAATATAAAATTAGAAAAGGGGGATGAATATGATTAGAAATAAAAAAGTCAGCACGGGCATGCTGACTAGAGAATCTACTAAAGATCCTGAACAAATTGATTGTAGATTCTCCAAACAAAAATGTCAATATCTTTTTAAAGGAGAATTAATATATGCAAGAAGTTAAAAATGAAATAATAGATTCTGGCGTAGATAATAATAATGATGGTCATTGTGATTTATGTGGGGAATTTGTTGACGATGGTGGAAAACACAAACCAAGAATAAAAGAAGCAAACAAAATATATGTAGATTCATTTGCCAGTGATACTGATCAATTTAATATTGAGTTATTTATTAAAGACTACTATTCAAAGGATATTCCATATTTTGATTATGAAATAAACAGAAACTATAAAGAGCGATATAAATTGATTAAGAATTACACAAAGAATGATGTTAATGATCCGTTTGGTTGTAAAGCAATTAACCAGTTCTTAAGGAATGATATTCTTGAAGATAAAAGAAATATAACTAAAATGATTGAAATAATCAATGAAATGGATGAAACAATATCACGCTTTATTGTGAAAAAGCCACTTTGTACAAATAGAGGAATGACTTTTAATAATTTGGATAATCCTTTTATAAAAACATTAAATAATGCATACATCAGGCTAAACATATTGAAAGAGGATTATTATTTATTTCGCGATAATGGTTATGTTAGTACTTCTAGAAGTAAAGAATATGCAAAAACATTTGCGGTGCCAAAAGAAAATGATAAAGCTGTTTGTTTGTTTAGATATTTGATCCCAACTGGTTCTAAAGCAATGCCGTTATCTACAATGTATGATACGACAATGAGTGATATTGAAAAAGAAGTACTTTTAGAGTCCGGTAACGATTATAAAATCATTGAGATTGATAAAAAAACAATAAATGGTATTATTTATTATGAAGGAATTATTGAATTAGTGAGGAGATAAAAATGAAGATTAAAGTATTAGAAACATGGAATAAGATATTACATTCAGACATTATTGATAGAATTAATCGAGATGATGCAAGTATTTCATATCAAGAGTTATACTTATATGTATTGATTAGAGGATTATCAACTACCGCTTCACCAACAGACGAAATCGACCCTGATAATATTTATAAAGAATATCCTGGAATAAAATTTATAGACGAAACGTGGAATAATCTACGAGCATCAAAATATAACAATAAAACATTTAATAAACCGTGGGATAAGGTATTTTAATTAAAAAAGGTTTCTCAATTAGTTGAGGAACCTTTTTATTATTCATTATTTTTTAGCTTGAGCTTTTTCTTTCTTTTGAATTGTTTTATTCTTATCTTTCTCAATCTTTAAAGCAGAAGAAGCTTTACCGAATAGATAGATATGATCTTCTTTATAGAAAGTATAATCAGCAGTTGGAAGGTTGATGATACCATTATTCTTAATCGCAATGATGTTTACATCAAATTTTCTTCTAATATCAAGTTCCTTGATAGAGTATCCTACCCATGTTTCAGGAATTTGAATTTCATACATACTGTATTCATCAGTGAGTTGAATATAATCAAAGATGTTAGAAGCATTAACTTTAATTGCGATTCTTTCAGCGATATCCTTTTCAGGATATACAGTTTCATCAGCACCAGCCATTTTTAAGAACTTAGCTTGAATTTCAGATGCTGCCTTTGAAATTATATATTTGCATCCAAGTTCTTTTAAATGAGAAGTAATTTCTAGAGATGCTTGGAAGTTCTGACCGATTGCAACAATTACAATATCAAAGTTTTTAGCTCCAAGTTCTTTTAGAGTTTGCTTCTGCATACAGTCTCCAACGTAAGCATTAGTAAATTCTGTAGATAATAGATTTACAACTTCACTATTAGAGTCAATTATACAAACTTCATTTTTTAAACTAACTAATTTTCTAGCGAGATGTTTACCAAACTCACCTAAACCAATAATTAATACGTTTTTCATATGATTACCCCACAATTATTTTGCCTTTCGGCTCTTCGAGTATATATTCATTATTTTCTTTTGTAATAAATAAGCTTAAAAGTGATAATCCACCAATACGTCCTGCATACATTAAGAATGTAAGAATAAGTTTAGTGAATGTATTACCTGCGGCACTTACACCTAAGGATAGTCCGACAGTACCAACTGCACTTGTAACTTCAAACATGATTTGTTCGAATGAGAATTCATCAAACGCAGCGATTAGGATACCTGATATGATTATTAATGCAACATATGCTACAAATAGTGCACTTGATTGTTTAACAATCTTATCTGGAATTTGTCTTTTGAATAATACAACTTTATTATGACCTCTCATTTGAGAATAGAGGTTTGCGGCTACTACGACAAATGTAGTAACTTTAAGACCACCGGCAGTAGAACCAGAGTTACCACCAATAAACATAAGCACGTTAGTTAATAGTTTTCCTGATGATGTTAATTGTGCCATATCTACTGAATTAAATCCAGCGGTTCTAGGACTTACAGATAAGAAGAAGGCATTTACAAGTTTATCTTTAAAACTAAAGTCTGTGAACGCTCCACCATTACCTATATTAGTAAATTCAAACATTAAGAATAATAATGCAGGAACAACAATAAGTATCGCATTAAATACTAATACTACTTTAGAATGAACTTCAAGTTTCTTTAAGTTAAACTTATTATCGATTAAGTCACTCCAAATAATAAATCCTGATCCACCTACTATAATTAATACCATAATTGTGATAAGAAGAGGTGAATTTGATTTATAAGCAGTTAAACTACCTGTACCAAATATATCAAAT
>JAEEHM010000080.1 GCA_016280895.1 Bacillota bacterium | reverse complement strand
TACTCTTAATGAAGAAGAAACAACCAAAATAATTCTTCAGAAAGGATATAAATCACATGTCTATTATAGCACACTTTCAATACTCTAGTAAAGAAAAATTAAGAATTGTTAATATGTATCGTAATGGGAGATTCTCTATTAGCTCTATTTGTTCAAGATATCGCATCTCTAAAGCTACTCTAATGAACATGCCAGATAATGATGATTTTCAATATAATTATCTATATTGCTGTCACAAACTCAAGATTTTTAGGAATTTGTGACACTTATTTTAATTTTTTAGTCAATTTTCATGAGCTAAATACAAATAATGAAAATACTAGATAAGAAAAAAGCACCATAAAATTAACTATAATTTCAGATTTATGGCGCATTTATAAATATTTAAACAAATTATAATAATTACTTAATAAACTTTAATAAAAAATCTGCAACTCCAATCACTGTAAATCCATTTAAATCCAATGATTCTTCAAGCGGTTTATTAATAACTATTATTTTTTGAATTGAATCTTTTAAAGCAAGAAATGGTTTAACTTCTCTTGCTTTAGTTTCTACATTTGATATATCACTTGCTACTTGGATATAATATTTTTTTATGCCTCTTTGGGCTACAAAATCAATTTCGTAAGATTTACTTATACTCTTACCATTTTTATCTTTTTCTTTTTTCTCAAATGCTCCAACATTAACAGTATATCCATTATAAATTAATTCGTTATATACCATGTTTTCAAGCATTTGTCCTTCATCGTCATATGCAAAGTTTAATCTTGCATTTCTTAATCCATTATCAATAAAGAAATATTTTTTTAGTGCACCAATTTCCTTATTACCTTTAACATCATACCTTTTTGCTTCTTTTAAAACAAATGCATCAATAAAATAATCTATATATTTTTTTACAGTGTCTTTATCAATATTATCTTTTGTTACACTTTTATAGGTGTCAGCTATTTTTTTGAATTGAATAAGTGGCCTGTTACATATGATGCTGCAGCTGATTGAGAATTAAATGTAATATCTTACATCAATATTCTATTGGTGTTTTTGTTACTTGACGACTTCCCAATTTCCTTTTTTATCAGAATCATCCCTTATTATATACCCTTTTTCCTGAAGTGATTTTATATATCTTTCAGCTGTTCTTTTGCTTTTACCAATTATTGAGGAAACATCAAAAGTGGTTATTTGTGGATTATTCATTATTTCATCTAAGATTTTTATTTCTATTTCTGTTAATTCATTATTTACACCGACATTTACACCGACATTTTCAGTTTACACCGACATTTACACCGACATTTTCAATCTCGTATAAGCAAAAAACATCCTTACCACACTTCCTCTAATGAGTAGCTTAAATTAATATTTGGTGCACTCATTTTTGGTTTTGGCTCATAAAAGTGAAAAAAATGCGATAAATAAAAAACATCTTTATAAAGTCTTCTCATTATGATGGCGATAAATGTCAAAAAAAAGATGCAAGATGCATCTTATTATTTATGAAACTATTTATTCTATTTATTTGTATTATTAAGAAAATCAAATAAAGCAGTGCATCCCATTTTAATATCAGCATAAGCATCATCAAATCTTCTTGTATACCATGGATCTAAAACATCTCTTTTTAGATTACAGTATTCAAGTAATCTATGAACCTTATGCTTTGTATCTTTAATAATATGATCAATTAGATATTGATTTTCATCATCCATGATGATAATCAAATCATAATATTCATATTCATGTTTATTAAAAAGCTTTGCTTGTCTTTTAGTGTATGGAATATTATTTTTATCTAAGGTAGATTTTGCTAAATAATACATATCATTGCCAATTTCATCATAAGTTAGAGCACTTGATGATATTTCATATTCATCATCAAGACCTCTTCTTTTCACAATATCTTTAAACACAAATTCTGCCATTGGACTTCTACAAATATTGCCATGACACAAAAATAAAATCTTATGCATAATTCTTCCCTTTTTTACTTAAGTATTATAACATAATATTAGTGATTTGTAAAAGAAATTGTGTAATTTGCTTTAGTTAATCGAATGTGGTATAATACATTAGATAAAAAGAACAAAATATTTTAAAAAGAAAGGATAAAACAATGTTAAAACTAGTAAATGTATCGAAGTACTACAACAACAATAATGTTACAAATCTAGGACTTCGTAATATCAATCTAAGTTTTCACAAAGGTGAGATTGTTGCTATAACTGGTGAAAGTGGTTCTGGTAAATCAACCCTTTTAAATGTGATTACAAAGATGGATACCTTCGATGAAGGGGAAATTTATTATAAGGGTAATGAAACATCTTATTTCTCTATCGATGATATGGATAATTTCAGAAAAAATAAAGTTGGCTTTATTTTTCAAAATTATAATATCATCGATAGCTATACAGTTCTAGAAAATGTCATGTTACCATTTAGATTAAATGGTAATAATTCTAAAGATGCTAAAGCCAAAGCCATTGAATTAATTGAAAAGGTTGGCTTAAAGAAAAGAATACACAATCGTGGTGTACAACTATCTGGTGGTGAGAAACAAAGATGTGTTATTGCAAGAGCACTAGCATCAAATGCGGAAATCTTAGCATGTGATGAACCTACTGGTAATCTTGATAGTAAAACATCAGTAGAAATTATCAATTTAATTAAAGAAGTTGCGAAAGATAAATTAGTATTAATTGTAACTCACAACTATGAATCTATTGAACATATCGCAACTCGTAAAATCAAGGTCCATGATGGTGAAATTGTGGAAGACACAATTTTAAGAGAAACCGAAAATAATGATGTTGATGAAGAATTAGATTTAGATTATGTAAAATTAGATAAAAAGATTGCTTTCAATGTTGCTTTAAAGAATATCTTAAAGACACCAAAGAAAACAATTCTAACATCTTTAGTCTTCTTCTTCATTGCCTTATTTGCGATTTCCCTTTATCAAGCAATCATGTACCTACAAAATAATGAACAATACTATAATCCATTTGTGTATGAAAATGAAGATAAGGTATTAATTTATGATATCAATCATAATAAGCTAGATACATCAAAATTAGATAATCTAAAATCTAATGGCACTATCTATGATTATGATATTAATAATTTCTATGCCCAAACAAATTATTATCACTTCTTAGATTTTGGTAGTGATAGCCTCTATGAATGCACATATGAGGCCTGCCCTTATAATTTAGCAGCAAGCTTATCAGGTGGTAGAATGCCTACAAGTAATGATGAATGTGTATTATTACTTCCAGAAAATCTGATGAAGCTTGATAAAGAAGAAATATTATCACAAACATTCAGCTTTGATAATATGTATAATTATAAGGATGAATCAATTAAATCATACAAGGTAGTTGGTTATAAATTCGTTCATGATATTGAAAGTGGAAAATATGCAGTATGTGGAAATAGCGAAATTGAAAGGAATTTCATCTTTAACGCCCTATTCCAAAACAACAATCAAAACATTCCACTATATTACATGAAGGATGGTACAAGATATGATCAATATGGTGCTTATTTTGAAATAAGATATGATGAAACTGCTACAAAGCCATATCTTAAATATAATTCAGAAGCATTTAGTGCTGATAGTGCTTATCTTGATAATTTTGATTATGGTAAATATCATCTAATTGATGGCTGTGAGCTTGAATTAATTCCATATACTAGTGAAGAAAAAAATGGATATTATTATTCAACATATGTTTTATTTATATCACCATCATATATTGATAAAATCGATGACAATCCATATGAAGCCTTCATCTATTCAAAATTCCCTAAGGTTGCTTTATCTAAGGCTGAATCACTAGGTTATTCTGGTACACTTGTTAAAGGATATTCAACAACATCTGCTCTTGAAAAGCTAATCAATAATTTATGGGGCTATTTCGCAATTGTGATGGCAAGCTTTACTTTAATTGTAATCTATTTTATCTCATACATTATCTTAGCTAAGATTTATCAATCTAAGCGAAAAGATTACACAATTATAAGAACTCTAGGTATTACTAAGAAAGATATGCGCTTTATTGTGCTATGTGAGGTTTTAATAACAACAATTGCCTTAAGCATAGTTGTGTATATTTTAGTATTTATCTTAGGTAAAACTATTAATAAATCTGTATTTATCATCTTCAAGCATATTTTACCATTAACATCAATACTATATTTTATTGTAATGACATTATTTGGTATTTTAATTGCGAGAAGATTCAACAAAAAGCTATTTAAATTTAGCGTCAACAAAACATTGAAAGCTGAGGAAGTGAAAAATGATTAAGGTCACTAATTTAAATAAATATTACAATAAAAATAAAAATAACGAAATTCATGTTATTAATGATGTGAGCTTGACTTTACCTGATACTGGTCTTATCACCTTCTTTGGTGCCTCAGGTTCTGGTAAAACTACCTTACTTAATGTAATTGGTGGTCTAGATAAAGCAAGTGGTATAATCCAATACGATAATGAGACTATAAAAAAATATCGACTTACAAAGGTCGATAAAATCAGAAAAGAAAAAATAGCATACGTATTTCAAAATTATCATCTACTTCTTTCAGAAACTGTCTATGATAATTTAAAAATAGCACTTCATGCTATTAATATCACTGATGAAGATGAAATTAAAAAACGTGTAGAATATGTACTTAAACTTGTCGGTTTATACAAATTCCGTAAAAAATTAGCATCAGCCCTATCAGGTGGTCAAATGCAGCGTGTTGCCATCGCTAGATGCTTAGTTAAAGAAGCATCAATAATCATTGCTGATGAACCAACTGGTAACCTTGATAGTAAGAATTCTTTAGATATTATGAATATCTTAAAGAAAATATCAAAGAGTGCTTTAGTACTTTTAGTTACTCACGATAAGAACCTAGCTGAATATTTCAGTGATTCTATCATTGAAATATCTGATGGTAAGGTAATTGGTGAAAGAGCAAGTGATAAGGAAAATGCTGTACTCGATGCAGGTGACAATAAGATTTATCTACAAGATTTAGAAAAAATCGAAGAAAATAATGATAATTTATCATCTACAATCTATTTAGAAAATAATGAAAACAAGAAAATTGAATTAAAATTAGTAGAAAGAAATAATATTTTCTACTTAGAATCTAATGTGAAAATCAAATTATTAGAAGATACTAATTTTAAATTAATTGATGCTAAAAGTACAGATTTCACTAAAACAATTGAAAATGATGATTTTGAATATGATCATTCAATATTTTCAAATAATCTAAAGAATTCAAGCTTTAAATTATTCTTACGTCAAATTAAAGATTCCTTCTTTAATTTCTTTAATCGAAAGAAAAGAACTAAATTCTTCCATTTTGCGATGTTCTTAATTGGAATCATTGTCGCATTTATGAATATTTCCTTAGCTAATTACACTTACGTCAATAAAAACACAATATCTTATGATAATTCAGTCTATAAGGTGAAGGAAGATTATTCAAAAGATGTTGCTAACATCTTAAGTGTCGCTAAAACTCAAGGCTTAATTGATGAAATATATAATGATCAATCAATGTTACGTTTCAATTATTTCACAAATTATTATAAAAATACTGAAGTAACAGTTACAGATTATATCTTTAACACTAATTTAATTGAAGGAAATACTTTAATTAAGGGTACAATGCCTGTAAATAATAATGAAATAGTCTTATCAAAGAAATTAGCTGATGAAATCTTATCTAATATTGATTCAAAAGCAACATATGATATTTTAATTGGTGAAGATTTATCTGAAGGCTATGCTTTTTCAGCAGGTCCTAGATATAAAATTGTAGGAATTGTAGATAGAGATAGTAAATGTGCCTATAAATTAAACGCAAATGCTAGTTCTTTTATCGTATATTCTTGTTTTACAACATCTAAATATGACCAATTAAAGGGATATTTAGAAAATAATGGACTTGTAATGGATACTGTCTACAATATCACCTACCAACAAATAAAGGAACAAAACCGTGAACAAAAATTAATTCTTGTTCCAGTTATTATCATTTTATTTGCGATTTCCCTTGTATACATCTATTTCTCAATGAGATCTAAGATGATCAATGATATTTACACAATCGGAATTTATCGTGCTTTATCATATTCAAGAACTAAAATTACCGTAAAATATGTATTTGATATCTTCTTTATGACCTTATTTACGACAGCACTTGGATATTTAATGATAACTTTAGGTTCATCTATAATATCAAAAGCGATCAATAAGGTTTCAATGGGCTATGCAACGCAAATTGTTGCTAGTGAATTCTTATCAACATATTTAATTCTTGCAGGTATATTTGCGGTATCAATTATCATTGGAATACTTCCAATTACATCACTTTTACGTAAGACTCCAAGTCAAATATTAGCTAAATATGATATTTAGGAGGTAAAAATGAAGGATTTAAAGAATATTAAGTTGTTTTTACTTGATATGGATGGCACAATCTATCTAGATGATGATGTTTTTGATGGTGTTTATGACTTTTTAAATAAGATAAAAGCTGAAAATAAGAAATACATCTTCTTAACCAACAATTCATCTAAAAGCCAAATTGATTATCTAAATAAACTAAAGCGATTAAATATCGATGTAACTTTAGATAACATCTTTACCTCGGGCATGGCAATGGGCATGTATTTATCTAAGATGTACAAAGGTAAAAGTGTATACCTTGTCGGCACAAAAGCATTACAGGGCGAATTAGAGGCCTATAATGTCAAAATTGTAGATGATGATCCAGATATAGTGCTAATTGGCTTTGATAGAGAGCTTACATATGAAAAATTAGAAAAAGCTTGTAAATACATCGATGATGGTAAAATATATCTTGCTACTAATACTGACTATGTTTGTCCAATCGCTGGCGGTAGATATATCCCAGATTGTGGATCTATCTGCGATATGATCTATAATGCAACAAAGAAAAGGCCAAAATTCATTGGAAAACCTGAACCTGATATGATAAATATCTTAAAGGAAAAAGAAAATCTTCAAAATGATGAGATTTTAATGATTGGTGATAGATTATATACAGATATTAAATCTGCAAATAATGCGAATGTTAAATCTTGTTTGGTCTTAAGTGGAGAAACAAGTATAGACGATTACAATAAATCAGATATTAAAGCTGATTATGTATTTAATTCAGTAAAAGATATGATTGATTTAATATAAAAAAAGAACATGGTGTTATAAAACATCATGTTCTTTTAACTTGTATATATAAAAACATATAAGTAAGTTTTAAAAAATCCTTGAACTTACTTATATATAATTGTATAATATAGTTGAGGAATAGAATTATGAAAATATATAAAGATTTAATTAGTCTAAGAAATATTTTAAATATCAGTCAATCTGAATTAGCAAGTGAATTAGGCTTATCCTTTGAAACAATCAATAAATGGGAAAAAGAAAATACTGATGTTGATTGGCAAAAAGCCGAATTGTTTTATGAATATGCTTATAATCATGATATTTGTTTTAACTTTATCTATGAAAGCCTATGGCGTGAGCAATTAAAGGAAAATGATGTTCTTCTTTTTCATGCTACAAAGGATGATTTTAAGTTTCCAATTGACTATGTTTCCCATTCACGAAAACATAATGATTTTGGAATTGGTTTTTATTTAGGTGAAAATCTAACTCAAGCACAAGCTTACATTGCATCAAACATTGATGGTAAAATACTATCTTTCAAATTGGATAAAAATGATTTGAATATCATTAATTTTAATGTTGAAAGAGATTGGATGATTGCAATTTCATATTATAGAGGATGGATCAAATCCTATGAAAATAGTCAAATTATAAAAAAACTAATCCAAAAAATAGAAAATGCTGATGTAATCATAGCACCAATTGCAGATAATAGAATGTTTGATATAATTTCTGAATATGTGACAGGTACAATAACAGATGAACAGTGCATTCATTCTCTTGCAGCCACAAATTTAGGTATGCAATATGTCATTAAAACACAAAAAGCCCTAGATCAACTGAGTTTAATAAAAGAGCTATATATGTCAGCAAGTGAAAGAAAACGTGCCAAATACAAAAGAATGGAACTAGCGAAAACTTGTATGAACAAGGTAAGTCTAGCTCGCATTGAATACAAAGGTAAAGGAAAATATATAGAGGAGGTCTTTATATGATGCCACTTGAATATCATGAATTATGTTTGTGTCGCCTACAAGCAAAAATATTTGAATTATCAGTTAAAGACACTAATTATAGTTCTCCTGTATTTATCAGAAGATTTATGATGTCTAAATATGTGAAAGTATTTGATGAATTCGATTATTTGTTTATGTCTTGCAATTTAGAAGATACCTTTGATGAATTAGATGATGAATATGGAAAATCTACATATGGAAAAATAAAATATAGTCAAGATGAAATGTATTGGATTGGTTATATTTATCGAGTAATTGCTATTAAATTCAATTTAATCAGCAAACAAATCTTTAAATTATTTCCAGCCAGTGAAATAATAGACTACTATCCTATTTATCATACTTATGACATTGTGGATGCTGCTGATAGAATGTTAGAAGAAAAACTAGGAAATAAAAGATCCAATCAAGATAGAGCCTTAGACCTAATGCGTATTACGATATAAAAAAAGAAACTTGATGTCAAAAGCATCAAGTTTTTTTATTCATATTTAAATTCCACAGTATAATCTTGTGTACACTTAGTTTTACCTAAGATTTTAATATCAACTTCATATTCACTTTTTAAGATTATCTTAATAGGTGTGAAGTCTTCTTCTATTACGATATCAATCTCAATTAAAGAAAAGCTTGGATAATCATTTAGAGCACCAAATTCTTTCATTTGGATTTTCACATCATTTGTGCCTATTTCATTATCTAGAACTAAATGATATTGATTATTATCTACTTTTGTTATTTCTTTAATTGATTCTTTTGATAGCACAAAGCCTTCTAGATGATATCCATATGGTAAATAGCCATATGTTAATTGATATTCTTCATATGATA
Source organism: Bacillota bacterium (assembly GCA_016280895.1). Classification (GTDB taxonomy): domain Bacteria; phylum Bacillota_I; class Bacilli_A; order ML615J-28; family CAG-698; genus RGIG3506. The sequence continues at coordinate 56,939 of JAEEHM010000080.1, read as the reverse complement.
TATCACTAAATTCATCATTTTCTTTTGTTTTTAAAGAAATTATATCTTCTTTAAAATATGCTTCATGATATAAATTCTTTAAACTTGATTTAGAAATAGTAATTAAGTGCTTTTCTGTACTATTTTGAATATAGGTATTATCTATTTCCTGATTATATGTGATTATCTTTTTCGCAATAGTATTTCCCTTTGTTGTTTTAGTGTAATTATCAAGCCTTGATAATTTCTCTACAAACACAAAAGGGATTTCTGCTAATTCATATTTATTGATATCAAAATCATTATCTTGTAAATTAGTATAATTTAATTCTTGTTTTTCTTCATTATCTATTTTATCAATATCCTTTTTGCATCCTGAAAGTAGTAATAAAAGAGAAAAGAAAATTATAATAATAATTTTCTTCATCTTACTTATATAAATACATAGCATCACCAAAGCTAAAGAAACGATACCTTTGCTTTTGAGCTTCCATGTATGCATTCATAATAATATCTTTAGATGCAAATGCAGATACTAACATTACAAGGGTTGATTTAGGTAAATGGAAATTTGTGATCAAACAATCAATTGCTTTGAATTCATAACCTGGATAGATAAATATTGATGTATCTTCCTTTGTAGATTTGAATTCATTATATTTAGTCATATTAGACTCTAAGGTACGTGTAGATGTTGTACCGACTGCAATGATTCTTCTACCTTCAGCCTTAGCTTTATTAAGCTTTTCAGCAACATCTTCTGATATTTCATAATATTCAGAATGCATATGATGCTCTTCAACCTTTTCAGTTTGCATTGGTCTAAAAGTACCTAAGCCAACGTGAAGGGTCACATATTCAATCTCTACACCCTTTTCTTCAATTCTTTTAAGCAGTTCTTTAGTGAAATGTAGTCCTGCAGTAGGTGCTGCAGCACTACCTAGATTCTTCGCATATACTGTTTGATAACGATCCTTATCTTCTAGCTTTTCATGAATATATGGTGGTAGTGGCATTTCTCCAAGCTTTTCTAAGATTTCAATGAAGATTCCTTGATATTCAAATTTAATTTCACAAAGACCTTCTTCACCTTTTGATACAATTGATGCCTTCATCAAACCATTAAAATCAATTAAAGTGCCAACTTTAATTCTTCTAAATGGTCTTGCTAAACATTCATATACATCCTTAGATGTTTCTTTTAATAAAAGAAATTCTATTTTAGCATCGGTATCTACCTTGTTACCATAAATTCTTGATGGCATTACCTTAGTATCATTTAACACAAGGACATCACCCTTATTTAAATAATCGATTATATCATAAAAATGTTTGTGCTCAATTTTACCACTTTCTCTATTTACTGTCATTAACCTTGATTGTTCTCTTGCCTCAATTGGTCTTTGCGCAATCAAAGATTCATCTAATTCATAATCAAATTCTTTTACGTCCATTTTATAAATCCTGTTTGATATACAATTCCTAAATTACGATATGCTTTTTCAGTAACACATCTACCTCTTGGAGTTCTAATAATAAAACCTTCTTGAAGTAAATATGGTTCATATACATCCTCTAAGGTATTAACCTCTTCACCGATTGATGCTGCAACTGAAGATAAACCTACAGGTCCACCCTTGAATTTTTCAATGATCGCGCGTAAGAATTTGTGGTCAGTTTCATTTAGTCCATCATCATCGATATTAAGTCTACTTAAAGAATCCTTTGTGATATCGTATTTTATAATTCCCTCATCTCCCATAAATTGAGAGAAATCTCTAACACGTCTAAACAATCTATTAGCAACACGTGGTGTACCACGACTTCTTCTTGCTATTTCATATGCTGCTTTATCCTCAATTTTATAATCAAAGACCTTACTAGTTCTATTGATGATTTGGCTTAATTCTTCAATTGAATAATAATTAAGGGCATTAACGATTCCAAATCGATCTCTTAAAGGACTAGAAATATCACCAGGTCTAGTAGTAGCACCAATTAAGGTAAATGGTGGAAGGTCAATTTTAATTGTTTGGGCCATAGTATCTTTACCCACAACAATATCAATTGAATAATCTTCCATTGCGGAATATAATACTTCCTCAACTACCTTAGGCAGTCTATGTATTTCATCAATGAATAAAACATCTCCAGCCTCTAAAGATGAAAGAATCGATGCTAAATCACCAGATCTTGTAATAGATGGAGCACTAACTTGTCTAAAATTTGCACCCATTTCATTCGCAATAATATTTGCAAGGGTAGTTTTACCAAGTCCTGGTGGGCCATATAATAAAACATGGTCTAATGTTTCATTTCTAAGCTTTGCTGTTTGAATGAAGACATTCAGCATTTCTTTCAAATTAGTTTGGCCAACATAATCACAAAGTCTCTTTGGTCTTAAGCTAGCTTCACTTTCTTCAAAAAGCATATCTTCATTATTAGCTTCTCTTTTTGTAATTTCATCCATATTATTACCTACAACATTCTCTTTAAAGAAAGTTTAATTAATTCTTGAATTTCTAAATCAATATTTTCACTTAAGAATTTATCTAATTTCTTAAGCTCAGCACTTGAATAGCCAAGGCTCTTTAGTGCTTCCTTCACATTTTCAATTTTTGGATTAATTGGGGCATCACTTACTAATTTACCACGTAAATCTAATATAATTTGGCCAGATGCTTTAGGTCCAATGCCAGGATATTTCTGCAAGTACCTTGCATCTCCCTTTAATATCGCATTTTGAAGTTCTTCGATTTCACCTGATGCTAATATAGCAAGGGCACCCTTTGGTCCAATACCCTTAACAGAAATCAATTTAATGAATAAATCTCTTTCTTCAAGCTTCATAAAGCCATAAAGGTCATTAGTCTCTTCACGAATATAAGTATAGATATACACAATAACATCATCATTTAATTTATATGCATATGGATTAGCAACATGGACAATGTAGCCTATCCCATTATTTTCAACAGTGATGTATTTGGCGTAAATATATGTAATTTTACCCTTGATATAATCAAACATAGCCTTCTCCTACTTCAATAATTTAATTGCTTCATTATAAGATGCTTCAATTTCTAAATCCATCTTTTCTTTTTCTTGTTTGATATTATTTACTTCTTCGTTATATTTATTTTCAAATTCTAATATCTTATCTTTCTTTTCTTGATTGATAGCTGCAATTTCATCTTCATGCTCTTTATCAAAATTAGCACTTTCAGCATCTTTTTCTTGATGATATTTTTCTATTTCAGCATCAAGTTCTTTATCTAATTCTTCATGCTTCTTGCTAACTTCTTCATTTTCCTTATTCATTTCTTTTACTGTATTATCATAATCAGCAAGTTCACCTTCAATGAATGGGAAGGTAACAAGCTCTTTATCATAAGCATCACTTTCAAATGTTTTTGTAGATGAAATAAAACTATTCAATTTTTCTTCTAAAGCCTTATGATAATTAATCACACAATTTTCTTCACTAAGTGATTTCTTTAATTTTTCAATCATCTTATTAACATATTCATTTGTGTCATTAATCATTTCTTCAATTTCGCATCTGTGTTTATTTAAAGAATTATTAGCCTCTTCTTTAAATGAATTATATAAATTATCTAATTCAACTAGGAAATTTTCATATGGCATTTTATTCAATGTTTCATAATTATATTTCGCATTTATTAATAAATTTATATTTTCATATTCTAAATTAATCACATTATTGAAATACTCATTATGAAGCTCTACCAACATTTCCATCATGCCAGCAAGTACCTTATGAAGATATTCGGTGAACTTATCAAGCTCATTTACATAATGATCATTTGTTAATTTAGAACCCATATTGATAGTATCAATATATGCTTTATAATTGTTTTCTTGGACTGTCATTAAATCATTAGTGATAGTTTGTTTGTACTTAATACGTTCAATTTGTGCTTCTTTTTCTTTTTCCACAAGGGCTTTTTTCTCATCTTTATAAGATAAAACTAAGCTATTTTTCTTAGCAACCATCTTGTGATTTAAGTTATTAATTGCTCGTTTTGAACCAAAATCATATTTATCAAGTTCTATTTGTAATCTTTGATTTATATGTTTTTTCTCAACTTCAATCTCTAATTTTTTAAGTCTATAAATAGTTTCAGTTTCTAATAAATCAATTAATAAATTCTTTTTATTCTCTTCATAATTTAATTTTTCAGTCTTAATTAATTCTTGATAATTTAATTTAATTTCTTTTTCAGTCTTTAAACCTTGCTTTTGAATAGATTGGATTTGTTTGTTGATATCTTTGATTTCTTTACGATTATTAGTTTCTAATAATTTCTTTTGTAGATCCTCATAAGATGCTAAAGATGATGCTTTTTCCTTATTAATTTCAATTCTGCATCGCTTTTCTAAATCAAAGATTCTCGCTTTCGCATTCTTTTCAAAATCATCAAAATTATCTTGTTTTTCTCTTAAGGTATCTTTTTCTTCCTTTAAGATACGATCATATTTAAAATTAGCATCATGAGTTTCTTTACGATAGATCATCATCTTAGGTTGTACACCCTTGTCTTTGCTATCTTGTAATTTCTTAGCTTCTCCATCAACATTATATTGATTATAATAAGCATCTAAGCCAATTTTTAAATTGTTTTCGATTTCTTTTACCTTAGCTTGTAAATCATTAAAAGCAGTCTTTTCTAATTTCAATTCTTCTTGGAAGCTCTTTTCAATTTGACGCATTGCATCTACTGCTTCCTTATTACCTCTTTTTAGCTTTGTGAATGCTTCATCAAAAAAGGCCATACGCTTTGATTCTGCTTTTTTCATATTTTCTACTAAGTCTTTTGATAAGATTTCTAAACTTATTTCACTCATGATTTCACCTATTTAGAAAGGCTAGAATCTAAAATTACCTCTGCCTTTTCCTTTACCCTTCTTCACTTTTTGTTTAGGCATGCCTTGGCCAGTTTGCATACTTCTTTGCATGTCAGCCTCACTCATACCACTCATTGCTTTCATTTGTTTTTTCATGTCTTCAAAACGTTTAACAAGATTATTAACTTCTTGATAGCTTCTACCACTACCCTTACTTACACGTTCACGTCTTGAAGGACTTGACGCAATTAAATCAGGTTTTCTTCTTTCTTCTTCAGTCATCGCAAGCACGATAGTATTGATGTATAATAATTGTTTGTCATCAATATCCATGTTCTTAATTTGTGAACCAATGCCTGGAATCATACCTAATAATGATTTTAAAGAACCCATTCTTTTAATCCATTTTAGTTGTTTTAAGAAGTCATTATAATTGAAGATACCCTTTTGCATCTTTTCCATCATCTTCATTGCTTCATCTTCATCAATTGATTCTGTCGCTTTTTCAATGAAGGATACAACATCACCCATACCAAGGATACGTCCTGCCATACGGTCTGGATGGAATAATTCTAATTGGTCTAATTTTTCACCAAGACCAATATATTTAATTGGTACATTTGTTAAATACCTAATTGATAGAGCAGCACCACCTCTTGTATCACCATCAAGTTTTGTTAAAATACAGCCTGTTAAAGGAAGCATCTCATTAAATGTAGTGATTACATTGATAGCATCTTGACCCATCATGGCATCGATTGTTAGTAAGATTTCATCTGGATGGCATAAATTATTGATATCTTGTAACTCTTTCATTAAAGCATCATCAATATGTAGACGTCCAGCTGTATCGATAATTACTAAATCATAATTCATCTTCTTTGCGTATTTGATACCTTCAGCAACAATTGTAGTTACTTTTTCTTTATTACCCATATCAAATACTTCAATGCCTAATTGTTTACCAACAGTTTTTAATTGGTCAATAGCAGCAGGACGATAAATATCGCCTGCAATTAATAATGGTCTTTTCTTGTCCTTCTTTCTTAAATATGCAGCAAGCTTACCTACATGTGTTGTTTTACCAGCACCTTGAAGACCAACTAGCATAAAGATTGACATTCCTTTTTCGTTGTATTTTACTTCAACTGCTTCTTCACCCATCAATTTCTTTAGTTCATCATGAACTACTTTTACAACTTGATCACCAGGTGTTAAAGATTTCATAATCTTTTCACCTAAGGCTTTTTCTTTTACATCAGCACAGAAGTTTTTAACAACTTTATAGTTTACATCGGCCTCTAATAATGAAAGACGAACCTCTTTCATCATTTCATCGATATCATTTTCATTTAATCTTCCTCTTCCGGTAATCCGACGAAGAGACATTTGTAATCTTTCAGATAGACTTTCAAATGGCATAAGTCACCTCTTATAATATATTTCTAATTTTGTCTTTAATTTCTTCTAAATTATTTGAACTTTCTAATATTTTATTGATATTTTCTTTTTTAGCTAAGATTTGCAATTTATCCTCATATTCTTCTAATTTTTCTTCAATACTTTTTAAAGCAGTAAAGACTGCATTTCTACTAACATTAGAATTAGACGCAATTTCTGCTAAAGATAAATCATCAAAGAAATATGATTCAAAATATTCTTGTTGTTTTAGAGTAAATAAGTCTTTATAAATATCATATAAAGAATTTAAATATTCTTTTTTATTTAATAAATCATCAATATTATTCATTATCTTCATCCTTTATGATGTCACTAAATAAACCATAGATGTATCCTTCAATATCGAAATATTCGATATCATCAATCTTTTCACCCATACATACAAACTTAATTGGGATATTGTATTTGTCTCTAATAGCAAGCACAATACCACCTTTTGCAGTACCATCAAGCTTTGTAAGAACGACACCTGATACATCTGTTGCTTCGATGAAGGCCTTAGCTTGGCTTAAGCCATTTTGACCAGTAGTAGCATCAATTACAAGTAGTGTATCTTGTGGAGCACCTTCTACTTCTCTTGATATTACTTTCTTCATCTTTTCTAATTCTTTCATTAGATTAACCTTAGTTTGAAGTCTTCCTGCTGTATCACAAAGAAGCACATCATAGCCCTTATTTTTCGCAACTTGAATAGCTTCATAAATAACTGAAGATGGATCAGCACCTTCTTTACCTGTTACCACTTCAACGCCAGCACGATTACCCCAAATAACAAGTTGTTCAATAGCACCAGCTCTAAATGTATCACCAGCAGCAAGTAAGACCTTGTGGCCTTCTTTTTTTAGTTTATTCGCAATCTTCGCAATAGTGGTAGTTTTACCAACACCATTAACACCAACAAATAAGAATACAGATAAACCATCTTTATTAAATCTAAGGTTAGAATTTACAATTTCACCCTTTAGATAAATATCAAACATCTTATCGACTACTATTGGTTGTAATTCCTTAGCATCAGTTATACCTTTAGCTCTAACATCTTCTCTTAATTGGTCAACAAATTCAACAACTGTATCTACACCAATATCAGCCATTACAAAGATTTCTTCTAATTCATCAAATAAAGCATCATTGATTTGGTTTTGTTTGTTAAAGAGGTGAGCAAGTTTAGAAAAAGTAGATTTTCTTGTTTTTTCCATTCCTACTTCATATTTCTTTAATTGTTCTTTTTTCTCTTTATTTCTCTTAAAAAAACTGAATAAACCCATATTTTTTTACTCCTAATTAAATGCTTTTCTTACTCACATATTATACCACATTTTAATCCATTTTAAAAGTAAAAAATACAATTATTCAATTTATTAAAAAATAAAAAAAAGCACTATTATAATAGCACTTCAAAAGAATATTTTTGTCGAGTATAGTCGACAGAATTGCATTGTATTTGTCGAGTATACTCGACAAGATTATATTTATTAGTGATGAAAGCATAAAAAAAGTGCTAATAAATTAGCACTAATTTTATAATTTCTTATTTCTTAAGAACTTTCATACAGCCTACAAAGCCAGCTCCACCAGCAGCAAATATACTTAATAAAGCACAAAGTACTGCACCAATTCCTAAATCAAAGCCTTCATAATCGCCAGTACATGCACAGAAATAGAAAATACCAGCAAGTAATGCGAATAATGCAGCACCTAATAATACGAAACCTGCAAATTTGAAATCAAATAATTTGAATTCAACAAGTAATGCGAATGCGATAGCAAGTAATGCAATAATTACAAATACCATAGCTACTACTAAGATTCCACTATGTTCGAACATTTCATAGATAGATGCTTTTCCTTTAGTACCAAGAATTGTTACTGTTGCACCAGGTAAAGCCATGAAAGCAAAATTCAATAATAAGAAAAAAGCAGCGCATCCCAAACAAATTGTGTTTAAATATTTTTTCATAAATCTCCTCCTAAAATATTTATATAACAATTATACACTATTTATAACAATTATTCAATAATATATCAATTATTTTTGTGGAATTAATGAATTCATATAGATCATAATCAATGTACATATTTCTTTTGTTTTGTCAGTATTTTGATCTTGAACTAGTACATCATCAGATGCCATTTTCACACATAAAGAAAGGATAGCATGAGATGTTGTCATATAGAATAAATCTGGATTAATTATTTTTCTAAGGCTTCCATCTTCAAGGCCTTTATTATATGCTTCCATAAATACTTGATAATATGAATAGATGTTCTTTTCATATTCTTCAACCCTTAAATGATTAGCAACAACTAAACTATCAAAATCATGTACAAATCGAAAATAATTCCTCATATTATTAAACACATCTAAGAAACTATTATAGAATCTTTCAATTTGAACATAGCCACTTAAATTATGATCAACAGAAAAATATTTTGAAAATACTTCTTTTTCAAGTGCAATAGCTACTTGTACTACTAAATTTTCTTTCTTAGAAAAATAACGATAAATGGTAACCTCTCCCATTTCTGCTTTTTGGGCAACATCTTTGATTGTTACAGAATTAATGCCTTTTTCTAAAAATAATTCCTTTGCGACCTTTATTATATAATCGCTCTTTGCATCCTTTAATGTCATAAAACTCTCCTCCGATAATCTTAAATGATAGACTACCTATCATAATGATATACCTAATATCATTAATTGTCAATGAAGTATCTTAACTTTTTTTTGTAAAAGAAAAGTGCTGAATTATTCTTCAGCACTTTCTAATCTTTCTAGTCTTCTATTTCTAAAATATACTAAGATATTTAATCCAACAACAATTAAGTTGATGAAATAAAATATTAATACATACCATTTAGTACTAAATGATGCCATATAAGCTTCATTTAAAAATTTAGAAATAATACCAGCTACATATCCTAGTTCTATCAAACAATAGAATATTAAGCTAATTCCTTTTGTACTTCTATTTTTATATGCTTTTCTTAAATTAAGTGGCCATGAAAAACCAAAGCATATCAACATCACAATTTCTAATATTTCTGACATAATTTCGCCTCTTGATACTTTTTATTTTCTTCTTCTAAATATTCTTTAGATTGTAGATTAGTATTTAGAATATATTGAATTTCCTTGCAATCATTAAAAGAATCACACCAGCCACAGTTTTTAATGTTCTTCTCTTTGCAACAATCCTTTATTTTGCACTTATCACAGATGACAGCGCACTTATCACTTAAACAACCTAAGCAGTCCATACCTTTTTTTATTTTATATTTGTCTTCGATAAGTTTACGTAAATTCTCATCTTTTTCAATAGTGATTAAATATAAAGGACATTTACTACAATCAAAACCACATGATGATTCAATCATTATTTCAATCCTTTAATTTCATCAAGGGAAGTATATGTTGTTTTACAAGCTGGATAATTTCCACAAGCATAGAATTTTTGTCCCTTGCTTCTTCCTCTTTTAGAAATACGTTCCACAATATAACCAGTTTCGCAATTAGGGCACTTAATACCAGTTGAGATAACTGGTTCTGGTGCTTCTTTTTTAGCTGTATAGTGACATTTTGGAAAACCAGAACAAGCTAAGAATTCACCGAATCGACCATTTCTAATTAATAATTTAGAACCACATTCAGGACATAATTCATCAGTTTCAATTGGATACATTCTTTCCATTGATGCTTCAGCCTTATCAAAGACTGGTTTATAATCCTTATAGAACTTTTCAACCTCACTTGCCCACTTGATGTTACCTTCACTGATTTCATCAAGAGCATGTTCCATCTCAGCTGTGTATTTAACATTAATAACTGAAGAGAAATATTCTTCTAATTTGGCCATTGTCAACTTACCTTGATTAGTAGGTACAAAGGTCTTCTTTTCTATTTTCGCATATCCTCTTGTTTTTAATGTATCAATTGTTACTGCATAAGTAGATGGTCTACCAATACCTAATTCTTCCATACGCTTGATTAATCTTGCTTCACTATATCTTAGTGGTGGATTAGTAAATTTTTGAATTGATTCTACTTTAGCGTTTTTAATAATATCGCCTTCAGTTAATTCAGGTAATGCTTTAGTATCATCATCTTCATATTTACTTACTTGTTTTAGATAACCATCAAAGATAGTCTTTTCGCCAGCAAGTCCAAATTTAAATCCATTATTTTCAATTATTACATCTTCAGCTTCTACTATAGCATCACTCATTAAAGATGAAACTGCACGATCATAAATCATTTCATATAATTTAAATTCATCAGCAGATAAATATGATTTCAAGCTTTCTGGAGTATTATCTAAATTAGATGGTCTAATCGCTTCATGGGCATCTTGCACATTCTTAGTGTTTGTTTTGAACTTTTGATAACCCTTGTAATATTTAGAACCATAATTCTTCACAATATAATCCTTAGCAGCTTTAATAAATTCATCACTCAATCTAATCGAGTCAGTTCTCATATAAGTGATTAAACCAACACGTTCATTTTCAATATCAATACCTTCATATAAGGTTTGTGCTATTTGCATTGTTTTACGAGCTTGGAAATTTAATTTATTAGAAGCTTCTTGTTGTAAAGTAGATGTAATAAATGGTGCCTTTGCTTGTTTATTCTTATTTTTAAATTCAACTGATTTAATTACATAATCACCATTTAATTGTTTTTCAATTTTCTCACAATCAGCCTTAGATTCTAATTTCACATTTTCATCATTTTCTTTCAACAAAAGTGCTTTTAGCTTTTTGTTTTTCTTCACAAAATTCAAATACATTTCCCAGTATTCTTTAGAATTAAATGCATCAATTTCTTTTTCACGATCCACAATTAGTTTTAACGCAACAGATTGTACACGACCAGCTGATTTAGAACCAATCTTCTTTTGAAGTAATTTTGATAAACTAAAACCAATAATACGGTCAATGATTCTTCTTGCTTCTTGAGAATGAACAAGATCCATATCGATACTACGTCCATTATCAATCGCATTTAAAACAGCATTTTTAGTTATTTCATGGAATACGATTCTTTCATAATCCTTCTTAACTAAATTTAAAGTTTCATATAAATGCCAACTAATAGCTTCTCCTTCACGATCTGGGTCGGTTGCAAGATAAACCTTGTCAGCCTTTTTAACTAAGGCCTTAAGTTCTTTGACAGTTTCCTTCTTATCTTTCATGATCTTATACATTGGTTCAAAGCCATTGTCGATATCGACACCAAAGCCTCCATAACCACGAGTTGTTAAATCACGAATGTGACCCTTACTTGAAGTAACTGTGTATTCATCCCCTAAATATTTTTCAATTGTTTTGGATTTTGCAGGTGATTCTACAATCACTAAATATTTTGTCATTTTTAACTCCTATTTTTTTAAACTATATTCAACGCAATAAGTATTATAATATTTTACTTGAAGTTTTGTCAAGGAAAATATTATTTTTTCTTTCTTATTATATAAAAAATTTTGTTAACTTTTTTATACTTTATAAAAGAAAGAACTACCCTAAAGTAGTTCTTAAATCTTAGATAAACATTATCAAATAAATAGGTAAAGTAATTAAATCATTTTCTTTTTTCACAATATTCTTATTTCCAAAAACATAACCTTTTTTTAATTTATAACTTCCATTTTTATCAACCAATTTAGGAATGGCACGGAAATTGTTTTGGTCATTGCCAGATTTGATTTCAATCGCTAAAGGTGATAAATTATTATAATCATTAATTATAAAATCTACTTCACCAACTTTTTTAGAATCAAAATAATATAAATCATAACCATGCGCAATTAATTCCATTGCTGCTGCAGTTTCATATACGGATCCTAAATTAATACCTTTGTCAATATCTTTTATTGCTCTTATATTATTTTTAAATAAAAGATTTGTAAGTAAACCAACATCGTTGTAATATAATTTGATTAAATTCTTTGCCATAGATTGTGCAAGTGGAAAGACCGGATTTGAAATTGCTCTTGCAGATAAACTAACTCCTGATGAAATCAAATAATCAAATTCTTCTTCATAAGCACTGGCTTTATTAGAAGTGTCTTCTATCTTTTTGAATTGTACTCTTTTAACTTTATTTGCCATATTAGATATCAACATACCATATAATCTTGAAATCTTTAGCTTATGATCATTATCATATTTAGCGCAATCATCAGTATAATAATCGTAAATTATGCTTTGGATGATTCGCATTCTTGCTACATTTCTATTTATTACATATTCATTCACTGCATCAGGTAAGCCTCCACATATTAAATAATCTTTGAAATATTCCAAGAACTTAGCATGAATGGCTTCATTAATATCACTCAAATTATTAAATGCATCGCGTAAATAATCAATTGCATCTTTACCTACACCATTAGCCCACAAAAATTCCTCAAAATCTAAAGGAAACATTTTAACTTCCTCGATTGAACCCATCGGAATAAAAATATGTTTTAAAGTAATACCAAGTAAAGACCAACTTGCAATAAAGCGATATCTTCTTTCTTTTTTCAAATCCTTCAACATTGTAATTAAATGAGGATAATATTGAATTTCATCTAAAAAGATCATGGTATCGAAAAAATCATTCATTTTTTCTCCAGCGATTGAACTAAGAGTAATGTAAAAATCTTTAGTTGTTTTGACTGAATCAAATAATCTTTTTCCTTCATAATCTGATTTTAAATCGACTTCCACAAAATTAGGAAAGTAGTTGCTAGCTGTATATCTCACAATGTAGCTTTTTCCAATTTGTCTAGCTCCTTTCACAATTAAAATATTAGCATCAGGATTGCGATAATTTTCTAATAATCTTTCTTCAATCTTTCTTTTAAACATGATTTTCACCTCACATTATTTTTTCCAATATAATTATAGCATATTTTTTACATTTTTCCAATACTTTTTTATATTAAAATATCAACTTTTCCAATACTTTTTTATGCCAAAATACTCATTTTTCCAATAAAAAAGATGTAATGATATGATATCATCATTACATCTTATATTTTTTATAACGCAAATTGTCCTTTAATAATTGAAGATAATGTAACTTCTTCTTTAGAACCATTAGGATTTGTGATAGTAACCTTATAAGTAATTAGCTTAAATTCGTTTCCATCACTTACACGACCCATATTATCAGATGGACCATTGATAACTGCAAAATCAAATTTGTAGCCATCAAATGTTGTAATTCTCTCATGTTCAGCTTTTACAAGTTCAATGAATTCCCACCATATCTCTAAATTGTTTTCAAGATGTGGTTGTGGACAATTCTTAGCACTATAGAAGTGATGTCCAACTACACGTTGAATTGGAAGATCATATTTAACCATTAATCTTGCAACTAATTCAGCAGTGATTTGCCAAGTAAGCCATAAATCAGTGCCCTTATTAACTGCAGATTCAATACCAACTGAATTTAAATTACCACCTTTGTTACAAAGTCTACCTTCACTGATTTGTGTGTAGCACCACCAAGTCTTATTCATATAGTATTGTCCGTCAACAATCTTATATCCAAATCCCATCTTGTTGATCCATTTAGAATCTGTAACTTTTTGAGTTGCAGGTGTTGTGCCTGTTGGCACTGTAATTAATGTTTCTTTGCCATTTAGTGTGTATTTAGAATTTTCAGAAATACCCCAAGTAGGATAAATTGAATCGCCTTCTTCATACATTACACCAGTTGGATACCATTCACATTGTGTATCATCGCTATGACCATCACCAGCATGGAAACCAATTAGATCATCATCTAGACAATGGAATACGCCATCATTTCCTGTAACATAGTGAATTGATGTACCACCACCACCTGATGTAAAATAATTCGCATTTGCGGCACCTGATGCACCTGATGCCATATTACCAGTATAGTGAACAGTGATAAATTCTGTAGATGGTTTTAAACCACCATGATTAGATGTGATTGCTTGTTGAGCAGCTTCATATTTTGTGTTTACTTGGTAATTGTAATTGAATAAAATCTTACTTACACTACCAATGATATCCATATAATATGCAGGAGTTCCGGCACCAATTCCTAAATTATATCTTGTGAAGACATTAGAATTATGTGATGCCAACACAAATTTTAAAGCATCAGAAATATTATCTTCATATACAAATACATTGAAATCAAAATATTTAGAATCGTCGCCATCAACACTTACTCTAATAGTTGCATTACCTTTAGCAAGACCTTTTACCTTGCCATCACTAACTGATGCAATATTTGGATTTAATGATTCCCATTTTAATTTAACATCTTTTGCGACACGGGCATTAAAGTTTGCATTTAATTTAATTTCTTCACCTTTTAATACATATGATTCTGTATCATAACTTACATTGAAATATTCATTATCATAGATTTCCATACTAATACTTGCACTTGCCCCACTTTCTGATTTTGATGTAATTGTGATAGTAACATTACCTTTAGAAATTGCAGTAACTAAACCAGTAGATGATACACTCGCAATTGAAGGATCACTTGAAGAATAAGTAACAGTACTTACACTAACTTTAGAAGGATTTAGACTATATTCTAATTGAAGTGTAGATTTTCTCGCAATTTCCGTTTCTGTATTTTTAATTATAACTTCACTAACTTTATATGTTTCTTCAAATTTCGCATATAAACTAGATGATAAATAAATACCCTCATTTGCGCTATATTGATATTTAGAATCTTTATACCAACCTAAGAAAGTATAATTTTCTCTTTCTGGAGTTTTAAAATTATTAGAACCAATTAATAATTCATCTTTATTAGTGCCACCTTCGTATTTAGAATCAGTAGCAACATAAGTAATATTAATTTTTTCATCTTTATTTTTTAATACCCCAAATACTTCAATATCTTTAGTAGTACCAGCAGGGATAGATTCAATTTTTTCATATAATCTCTTATCTAAATACCAACCACTAAATACTAATTCATTTTCATCATATTCAGGTATTTTTAATTGATAATCAGTTTTAAATAATGATGATTCTTTAAATTCTTCTTCACCACTATCTTTTACTAGATTATATTTTATTTCATATTCTTCTGAATGCCATGCTGCATATAAAGTTGAAATTGAGAAATTTTTCGAATTCAATTCACTAACAGGACTACCTGAGAATGATTGATTTGAATACCATCCTAAGAAAATATATCCTTCTTTTACAGGTGTAGGTAAGCTATATACCTTAGTTTCAAATATTTCTTCTTCTAAATTATCACATGTACCACCATCAAGTTCATATTTTATTGTCTTCACATTGTCGACAACACAAAAAGCTTCAACTTTTTTTCCTTTATATGTTGCAGTGATAGTAAGAATACCTTTATCTAAACCGGTAATAGTACTTCCATCAATTGATGCAATGCTTTCATCATCAATTGACCATTCAGCTTCAATTAATTTACCATCTTTATCATGAGCTTCTAAATTATAAGTCTTATCAATACCGATATATTCATTTACTTTTACAGTGAAATCAACATCATTATTATCTTTTTTATCATCTTTACACGCAATTAAAATAAATGAACATAGAAATACAAAAAATAAAAAAATAAATTTTTTCATGTCTTCTCCTCTTAAAAATTATTTTTTATTCCCTTCAATTATCTTTATAACTGGTGCATATGATTTACGATGTAAATCACAAATACCAAATTCTTCAATCTTTTTTAAATGATATTTAGTAACATAACCTTTATGTTTTTCAAAACCATAATTTGGATATAATTTTGCCACTTCCTCCATATAATGGTCTCTTTCCACTTTCGCAATTATACTAGCCGCAGCAATGGATGCTGATGTGGCATCGCCTTTCACAAAGCCTTCATATGGAACTTTGATATTATATAAATCCATGCAATCAGTCAGTACATAATCGCACTTTTCTAGCTTTTTAATGCATTCTTCCATGCCTTTTCTTGAGGCTTCTAGCACATTAATTTCATCCACTTCTTTATTATCAATATAAGTAATTGAATAAGCTAAAGCTTCTTTTTTGATAATTTCAGCAAGTTCATCACGCCTTTTATAAGTTAGTTTCTTCGAATCATTTAAGCCTTCAATTAAATGCTTGCTATCAATAATAACTGCAGCACATACTACAGGTCCAGCCATTGGTCCACGACCAACCTCATCGGTACCAGCAACATATTTATATCCTAAATTCCATAATTCTTTTTCTTTAAAATACATGTCGCCATGATTATCTATTTTCTTCATTTTCATAATTTTGGCTCTTCTAAACTAATAAGACCTAATCTTAAATTTCGAAAATCATTTAAGATAAGCTCATATACTCGATCATAATCAGCATGGTCTTTATAATATAAATTGTTTGATTTTCCAATGTTTTCTAAGATTTCTAAATTAGAAATATTTATATCTTTTATTTCATATTTTTCTAAAGATAAAGGATATTTATCTTTTAGAAAATCTAAGAAATAAAAGATCATATCTTCTTTTAACACAATATCATCCCTAATCGCACCAGTTAATGCAAGATTAAAACCAATGATTTTATCTTCAAACTTAGGTGGAAGTACTCCCGGAGTATCTAGTAAATCTAAATCCTTATTGATTCTTATCCATTGTTGGGCCTTAGTAACACCAGGCTTATTAGCAGTATTAGCTACCTTTTTACCAACAAGTGAATTAATTAAGGTACTCTTACCAACATTAGGTATACCAATTACCATTGTTTTTATGGGGCGAGGCTTCATACCTTTTAATCTTTCTTTTTCTAATTTTTCTTTTAATATCTCTTTCGCAAGAACAGATATTTTATTTAAATTAAGACATTTAATTGAATCCACAAATAAACATGGCATATTATTTTCATTATAATACTTCAACCACTTTTCATTGATAGCTGGATCTGCCATCTTTGTTTTTGTGATAATATAAATCTTCTTCTTGTTTTGTAAGATATTTTCAAAGACAGGATTAATTGAAGATAGAGGAATTCTTGCATCAATTAATTCGAGCACAATATCAACTAATTTAATTTTTTCTTCTATTTCTCTTTGGGCCTTAGCCATATGGCCAGGGAACCATTGAATATTACCGGCCATAAGACCTCCTTAATTATTATTTATTTTATTCCACCCAAATTCATTTTTATAGAATCTGACCTTACCTAAAACTTGATCTAGTTTTACAAGACCAAAGTTTTCACTATCATTACTGATGGCACGATTATCACCTAAGCATAAAATATAACCACTTGGAATTTTACCACCATTTTCACTAATTAATTTAATCAATTCTTCACTATTATTATTTTTAGCTGCAATACCTAATAAATCATATGAATCATGGTCGATATTATATGGATTTACATATTCTTCTTCAAGTAAAGTTCCATTTAAATATACTTTACCACTAAGGCATTCAAAGGTATCGCCTTCTGTCGCAATCACTCTTTTGATTAATAAATCACCATTTAAGCTAGAATTTCCATATTGAATATCACTATCATATTTAAATACCACAATATCATTCTTCTTAACCTTCTTAGATATTAACACAATGACACGATTGCCTTCATATAAGTTAGGTTCCATTGATGATTGATTGACTATCGCCGGAAATAAGATGAATGTGAAAATGAATGTTACAGTGAGAATCGCTAAATTGATGATTTTAAAATAATCGACAATGTTTTTAAAGATATTGATTATCTTTCCATTTCTTTTGAAATGATGCTTTTCTTCACCATATAATTCTTTATATTCATTTTCTTTCTTTGTGCCACCAACAGTGAACCACACAATATCTTCATTTTCTAATTTCAATAAGAAAGCACATGCAAAATACATCGCAAAAATAAGTGCAAAAATAATAAAATAGATAATAAATGCGATTGCACCTAATCTTTCTGCATATGCAATGTCATTTACATGAGGACTGTCTTTTGAAATAAAGATATTACCAATGACATTAAATAATAAATCATTATAAAGCATTAAGGCTATAATCATTAAGGCAATAATAATATTTGTGATTGACACAATGATTAATGATTTCTTATATTTAGCTTTATAATTATCAATTTTATTAAGCTCTATATTATTTTCCATAATTTCCCTTATTATAAGCTAGATAAAATATCTTCTAGATCCTCTTCTTGCATTAAAACACTACGAGCACGTGAACCAACATTAGCTCCAACTACACCTAATTCTTCTAATTTTTGAATGATTGATTGAACTCTATTGAATCCACAACCAAACTTCTTTTGAATATTATTGATTGATGCGTTTTGGGTTGCAACAACATATCTTGCGATACTTGCAAATAATTCATCATTTGTTGCATCATCACCTTCACCAGGAAGACCTGCTTGTGATATTTTTTGAAGCTCATCAGTGTTGAATAAGAATTCAGCTGCATAATTATCTTCAATATATGATACAACTTCCTTAATTTCTGATGTAGAAATATATGAACCTTGCAATCTTCTTTGACGACCATTATCTTCATCATACAACATATCACCATTACCAAGTAATTTTTCAGCACCAACGTGGTCTAAGATAATATTAGAATCTAGAGCTTTATTTACTTTAAAGGCGATACGTGATGGAATGTTTGTTTTTATGGTACCATTGATAACATTAACTGATGGTCTTTGTGTAGACACAATTAGATGGATTCCAGCAGCACGAGCTTTTGCAGTTAAACGTGCAATGCTATCTTCTACATCAGCACCTGATAACATCAAGTCAGCCATTTCATCGATGATAATCACAATATATGGCATATGCTTATATTCTTTAGTAGCACCAATTAAATCAAGATATTCTAAATAATTGACAGCACCACTAGCCGCAATTGTTTCATAACGAGATTCCATTTCATCAACTGCCCATTTAAGTGCAGCAGCAGCAAGCTTGTTATCATTGATAATAGGACATGCTAAATGAGGAATACCTTGATATTTCGCAAATTCAACCTTCTTAGGGTCAATTAAAATCAATTTAACATCATCTGGATGTGCCTTATATAAGATACTTGTAATGATACAGTTAATACATACAGATTTACCAGAACCAGTTGAACCAGCAATTAGTCCATGTGGCATCTTTTGAATATTCAAGTAAACTGGATCTCCTGATATATCTTGTCCCAAAACAACATTAATAGGATTACCATCATTTAAGAATTCATTAGAAACCATATCACCAAATAATACAGTATCTCTTGAAATATTAGGTACTTCAATACCAACAGTTGCTTTTCCAGGAATTGGTGCTTGAATACGAATACTTAAAGCTTCCAAATTTCCTTGTAAGTTATTTTGAATTTGTGGGATCTTGGCATATTTTACACCTGGATCAACCTGTACTTCAAATAAAGTAACAGTAGGTCCCTTAGTAAATCTTACAACACGACCACCAATGCCAAATTCTTGTAATGTTTGATCAATTATATCTCTTTGTCTTTGCACACCACTCATATCATCAACACTTGATGAATCTTTATGTTTAAGTAGAGATACTGGTGGATAGAAATATTTTTGTTTCTTCTCTAATTTAGGTTTAACTTGTTTATCAGAAACCTTCTTATATTCTACCTTAACTGGTCTTTCTTCTTCTGTGTTTTTAGATGCATAAGGACTATAATTTTCTAATTCTTCATCGCTTTCAACATCTTGTTCTTCAATACCATATGAATTATAATTCTCTTCACTAGCATAAATATCATGATATTCTTTTACTGGTGGAGGTGTTTGTTCCGCAAATTGATTATTTACATTATTATTCATATTTTGATAATTTTGATTATCATAAGCATTATTATTAGGAATGTTGTAAACATTATTTGGATTAGAGTTTTGTTTTACTTCACCATTTTCTACATATGGGTTAGTAACATTCATAATATAACTACTATTAGGAGCACTATTTCTCATTGAATTAGCATAATTTTGGGAATTAGTTTCTTGATAATTTTGATTATTATTGTTGTTATTATTTCCTTGATAAATAGTATTAGGATTAATAATATAATCTTTATAATCATCTTGTCTAACTCGCTTATCTTCATCTCTAAATGAGTCATATTGTCTACCACCATTTTGATATGAGAAAGATGGATAATAATCATCATCTTTTACACGTGTACCAAAGATAGGAGATACAAACTTCTCAGTTTTATAATTTTCCTTCTTTTGTACATTCTCGTTATTATTATTTTCTTGTTTTACTTCATTTTGATCTTCCTCAATTTGGGGAATAAAGAAATTCTTTTTATTATCCATATGCTTACTCCTTTATATCTACTTCTTTTTGAAAGTCTTCTGTAACTTCCACAAGTTCTTTTTCTATTTCTTCTTCACTCGCAAAAACATTCTTAGAATATATCTTGGCACTCTCCTCACCAATGATATTTAAAATAGTTCTTGCTATCTTATTAAAACCTTTTTCAATAACTAAATGTGTTCCAAGCTTATTAGCGTAATAAGAAGGATTTAAAACTCCAAGTGCATTTCTAATTACACCAACAATACCACCTAAATTTACTTTCTTTGCCGCTTTTACTATTTTACTATCAGCAGCCTTATTATATTTATCAACTACATTTAAAACACTTGCCACTTTAAATCTTTTTAATCTCTTTAAGAATATATTAGTACTAACATAATCATCAATTCTTTTTGTGATATACAAATTTAGTTGAATCAATTCTTCAAAACTAAGTTCAAACATTGGATGATTAGAATCAGGATTGTATAAGGATGCGATATCACTAACTAAATTTACACTCAATTCCTTCATCAAATCATATTTCATCTTTAAAGTCATATCAACTGATGCTTCATTATATTCATCAATTGATGCTAAAATATGTTTTTCTATTTCTTCTTTATCGATATCTTTTGCATCTATCTTATTCTTATTGAAACGATTCTTCTTAGCACTCTTATCAATTGCAGAAAGTGATGCAATAACATAAATTACCACACAAAGTAATATTCCAAAAATAATACCAACAAGTAGCGCAACAATGGCAGTGAAGTTAATATTATCTACTAAATTTTTAAAAAAATCTTTCACGAAATCAAAAAAATTCAGAAACATTTTTATTCCTCCTCACAAAGTCGCGACACTCTCCCTTATACCACATATTATACCAAAAAAGCTTCATTTTTTCAAACCCTAATTACATAATAAATTATCTTGTTTAAGAAATAATTTTATGTTAAAATAAATACATAAAAGGTGACAATTATGAACTATAAGGAATTGA
The DNA here is from genome assembly GCA_016280895.1 of Bacillota bacterium. GTDB lineage: Bacteria > Bacillota_I > Bacilli_A > ML615J-28 > CAG-698 > RGIG3506. The sequence continues at coordinate 35,340 of JAEEHM010000080.1, read as the reverse complement.
AAGGATATTTAATCGCTATTGATATTGATGGTACAATCATTGATGAGAATTTCAATAAAGATATTGAATCCTTAGATTTATTAAAAGAATTATCTAAGAATAATATCATTGTGATAGCTAGTGGTAGACCATATCGATCAAGCAAAATCTATTATGATTATTTAGATTTAAAAAGCCCAATTATCAATTATAATGGTGCTTATGTCCATAATCCAAATGATCCAAATTTTAAAGAAATTATGGTGACCATCAATAAAGATAATTTAATCGATCTAATTGATAATAATAAAGATTATATCACAAATGCTTTTTCAGAAATAAAAGATGATGTTTATTTAATCAAGGAAGATGAAACTGTAGAACCATTTATTGATAGATTAGGTGCTAATATCATAATCGGTGATTATAAAGAAACATTAAAAGACAACACAAATGGTTCAATAATATTCTCTAAATATGGCGCAATGGATAAATTAAATAATTATATCAAAGAACATCATTTTCCATTTCTACTACGCCCTTGGGATTTCAATCACCAATTAATCATTGAAGTATTTAATAAAGATGTTTCTAAAGCGAAAGCACTTGATATTATTAGAAAATATTATAATATCAAAAAAGAACATACTATCGCATTTGGGGATGGTCATAATGACATTGAGATGCTGGAATATGTAAGGTTCGGTGTTGCGATGGAAAATTCTCATCCTGAATTAATTAAGAATGCGAAATATATTACAAAATCAGTTAAGGAACATGGAATTAAAGAATTCTTTACAAAGCATAGCTTCTTAGATAATTGACACCTGTATAATTGTATGTTATAATTTTGCAAGGTGAATAATATGAATAAAAAAGAAGATATAAGAATTAAAAGATCAAAATATGAATTAAATGCAGCTTTGTATAAACTACTTAAAGAAAAGAGTTTCAGTAAAATTACTGTCATTGATATTTGCGAAACTGCAAATATTAATCGTATGACTTTCTATAATCATTATCAAGATAAATATGATTTATTTAATGAATCTATTCTTAATGGTTTCAGACTTTTAAGAGAGGAATATGATAAAAGAACCAAACATTTAGATATTCATAAAGATGTTTATGAATGTTTATCAATACTTGCAGAAATCTTTGTGGAATTTGTGTACAACAACGTTCCTGTGCTTAATCATATCTTAGAACGTAATGAAGATAACTTGGCTTCATTTATGTTTAATCGAGCACTCGATGAATCATTTTCTAATGTCATTCTCGATGCTGGTTTTAATGATAGCATGAACCCTCCAATTTCTTTAGTAATTGCATTCTTCGCAGGTGGTTCTTCTTCTTTATTTGAATATTGGATTAATCACAAAGATTCAATTAGTAAAGAAGAATTTCTATCATACATTAAAAGAGCCATTAAAGCTGTTATTGATACTAATATCTTAAAGAAAATATAAAATAGACTAATCATTTTTTTGATTAGTCTATTTTTTTCCATTTCGCAACTAATGTGAAATCTTCAATTTCTTTGATAATATCACCAGTTTTAATTTCTTTATCACTTCCATCGATGAACCAACCTAGGAATTGATGTCCATCATAAGTAGGTGTAGGTAGTGTAGGTGCTTCATCTAGACGATTTAAGATAATATCATCATATTCAGTTTTAGCTCCCGTTGAATTGAATGATATTTTAAGTTTTGGTTTATATTCACTATCCTTAACCCATTTCGCATTTATTTCCATATTATCTGTAACAATAAGTGGAAATTCAACTTCCTTATTATTGTAAAGCCAGCCTAAAAATAAATATTCTTCTTTTGTAGGTGCTTCTACTTCTTTTAAGATATCACCATATGCTATTTTAGAATTTAAATATAATTCACCATCACTTAAAAATTTTACTTCATATTCTAACTTTTCCCAATATGCTTGTAAGGTAATATTATTTTCAATTGGTGTATTTACATCAAATACTTCATCATTATATAACCAAGATATAAATTTATGACCTTCAAGAGTCGGTGTGAAATCATTGATTGTATCACCCTTTTTTATTATTTGGCTTTCTTGTACACCTGAATAAATATTAAATGTGACTTTAAATGTACGACTACATCCACTCAATATTAAGAAAGTAAATAATAATACAGCAACAATTAATACTTTCTTCATATTAGTCACCTAATAATTCATCAAAGAAATCATCATATAGATTATAAACATATCTTTCAATTGAATCTAGATTATCATCTAGGGATTGACAATATACATCACTTTCAAATGTGCCAACACTATTTGTGCACACAATTTTAATGTAGGTTGCAAGTCCATAATCATTGAATTTATATCTAAGTACAGTAGATGCTACATAATCAGTATCTTCAATTATTGTGAATGAATCACTAAAATCTTTGTTGAAAGAACCAATTACTTTAAATGTGACACCTTCACCTAAATTTTGACTAATTGAATTTAGCACAATGAGCGCATTTGTTGATGGATTTGCAGGTACTCCTACATATAAATCAACACTTCCAATAGCAACATTAATAGGTGTGAAATCTTTTATTTCTATGCTCGCAGGAAGGCCAAAGGTATTAGCTCTTGATAATGGAACAACAGCATAATGACTACCTTTACTGTAATCTTTATCAGCAATACCACAAATACCATTTTCAATTTCACCACAGTAGCCAATCATTTGGCTTAAATCATTGATATTTAATTCATCATTATAACGATATACAGCATAACGATTATAGCCTTCAACCTTATTAAATGTTAGAGAAACGGCTGATGAACCTTGATGTACTTCTAGATTATCTACCTTCGCATTATCATCAAAATAATCTCTGTATCTTTCTACAACTGGACTCTTTGGAGTAGTAGTCCAATATGATTTGACTAAATCCTTCATTGCCGGTCTAGATTTATAAAGTGGTAAATATCTGTATTGATATACACATATACCATCGATATATTGATTACCATTTGCGAATCTTAGCTGTAGCAACATTTCATCTTCATTGATTTGCCAACCAGTTGTGCCACTTTCTGGAGTTTTATACAAGCCCATACCCATATAAAGCTTAGTCTTTTTATATTTACATACACCACTCCACCAATCAGATACTGGCGCAAAAGATGCAATTGCATAATCAAGTGCAAAATATGCTTGGGGTACGATGTAGTCTATCCATTCATTATCTACCCATTTTTTCGTATCACAATATAGGCTCGAACCATAATGTTGCCAAGCAGATGTAGATGAACCATTAGGATATGTCATTGTGCCATTAGCATCATATTTATATGCAGATGGTGCAACATAACCACTGATGTTTCGATATACTGCAGTAGGTGAAATACCTAATTGAACACAGCGATTGTGTTCAGTATTATACGCAAACATCGCATTGCTTAAGTCTTCAATAAAGGTATCAACCTGTGCTCTTCTAAAATTATCAATTGATAAATTTGCTTTATTATATTTCTTTCTTGTTGCTGAATCATCGACATCATTGATATAAAAATAATCATCAAAATGAATAGCATCAACATCATATTTATCCATAATTTCAATAACAGTATCGATGATATATTGTCGAACCTCTGGAAGACCTGGATCTAAGATTGCAGCACCTTCTTTATTGATTAGCACATTATTAATATCATGAGCTGGATTGTTTGGATAATTTTGATATTTAGTTTCAATTCCATCTAATGAACCACCAGTTGAATAAATACGATAAGGATTTAACCAAGCATGGAATTCAATACCTCGCTTGTGACATTCTTTGATGAACCATTCTAAATAGTCCCACTTTTCATAATCAGCAGCTTGCGTATATGAAGATTGTGGTGCCATATCAGTATCATAAAGAGCATCATTGTGAGTGCGAATATGAAATACTACCGCATTCATATTGTAATATTCTAAATTCTCTAATATTTGTAGTAATTGGCCACGCATATTTTGATCAGTAGAATATGTACTAACATCACCTGCAAAGAAAGAAACCCAAGTTCCTCTAAATTCTTCAGTTCTTTCATGATAAGTCTTCGGAATCTTTACTGGTACTGATGAACCAAAATATTTAACAACTTCACCACTTGCGTTTGTGATTGTTTCATAATCATCTTCTGCTTTTAAATTTACATTAAATAAAGCTACAAGCATAAACGCAAATAATAAGGCAAACATAATTCTTTTAATTTTCATAATAATCACCATTTTTAACTATTAGATATTATACCATAATTAACTTAAAAAAGAAATTAAATTATTAGATTCTTTAATTTCTTTTTTAAATATTATAAATATTCTTTTAATTTATCACTAATTTTAGAATAAGAATATCCCTTATTAATAAGTGATGCTAATATTTTTTGTTTCTTCTCGTATATTGGAATATCTTTATTTTCATATTTTCTTAATTGTTTCAAAATATCTTTATCAAGTGTGTCATCACTTTCATCAATAAAGTTAATTCTATCTAAACCATAATTAATTGAATGCATCGAAAAGCCATCACGAAGGAGCTTTTGTGACATTAAAATATGCTGTTTGCTAATTGGATATTTCCTATATTGATAATGAATTTTATCTAAAATTTTATATGCAACTTCTTCTTCATCATCATAAATTTCAACTACAGTTTCAATTATTTCATTCTCAACTAATTTACTTTTTAAGAAATTGATAATATAAGATTTACCCTTTGTATCTCGGTAATAATTCACTATCCCTTTAGCATAAGCAAGATCATCAACATAAGATAAGTCCTTTAATCTTTTCACAATCGCCATTTTATCTTCTTGGCTATATTCGCCTTTCTTATCTTGCTTGTCTAAATATGCATAAATTTCATGTTTAGAATGCGCTGAATAAGATAAATAATTAAGTGTTTTGTTGAACAATTTTTGTAATTTTATCTCTTTTAAAATCTTTTTAAATTCATTTAAAGTATAAACTTTACCCTTAATTATTCCGAATTTTACGATTGTATCTTCGTCAAGAACGAACTCTTCATCAGCTTCATAATTAGTTTCTATAACATATTTTTTAGATCTCGGTCTTATTCTAACATTCTTAATTAGGACATCATCATAATCATCTTTTTTATTCGTCATATGTAAATCCTTCACCACCAACCTCACTAGCACGTACTACATAATAGAAGGCTTGAGGATCTATTTCATGAACAATGTTTTTGAGCTTATAGAATTGGGATGAAGATAGTACACAGATAAGCTGAGTTCTAGCTTCTCCAGTATATCCTCCAACTGCATTTAGAATAGTAACACCACGATTACAATCCTTCAAAATACGTTCTTTTATCTCATCATTTTTACTTGATATTATTGATACAGCACGTTTATTAAAGCCCCTAAATACGATTTGATCCATGATTAATCCACTTAAATAAATGAAGATTACAGCATATAATAAGAAGTCATATTGAAGATTACCAAGCTCATTTCTTAAGAAAATAAAACCTAGAAGAACGATTGTTCCATCAAACATAAATAGTGATAATGAATATGGAATCTTCCAATATTTGAACACAATATTTTGTGGTATTTCTGTACCACCAGTAGTACCACCATGCTTAACAACCATACCAAGTCCAACTCCCATTACGATTGCACCAGCAATTGTAATCAGTAGCATATGGCTGTTATCAATTAAATTTTGATTGTCGTTTAATGATTTTAACCATTCATATAAAATATTAAATATCTTTGTAAATGCTGGAAACATCAAGGAACCATAGATACTATTAATACATGCCTTCTTACCTAATGTTACAAGAGCAAGGATTAATAATGCAACGTTGATAATTAAAATCATTAATGATGTATCCATATAAGGTTTTAAGATAATCGCAATACCACCAACTCCACCGATTACTAGATTATATGGATCAAGGAAGAAGCTAAATGATAATGCAACTAACATTACACCAACAGTCATCAATAAATATTCTTTTATAAATCCTTTTAATTCTTTCTTTTCTATTTTCATATAAGCTCCTATTTATTATATGGAGATTTTAAATATGCGTTAATAAAGCCATCTAAATCGCCATCCATAACAGCATTAACATTGAAGTTTTCATAGTTTGTGCGATGATCTTTAACCATTGAATAAGGGTGGAATACATAAGATCTGATTTGACTACCAAAGCTATTTTCACTAGCCTCACCACTTATTTCTTTTAATTTCTTATCCTGTGCTTCCAGTTCTAATTGGTATAATTTAGCTTTTAAAACTCTCATCGCAAAATCACGATTTTGGAATTGACTTCTTTGTGTTTGACATGATACTACAATACCAGTTTTAATGTGAGTAATACGAATAGCAGACTCAGTCTTATTGATGTATTGTCCACCAGCACCACTTGATCGATAAGTATCAACCTTAATATCTTCTGGTTTAATTTCAATATCAATGTCCTTATCAATATCAGGTATTACCGATACTGCACAGAATGATGTATGACGTCTCGCATTAGAATCAAAAGGAGAAATACGAACTAATCTATGTACACCCTTTTCACTCTTTAATTTTCCATATGCTTTATCACCACGAATTACAAAGCTTACTGATTTGATACCAGCTTCTTCACCATCTTGATAATCTAATAATTCAAAGGTAAAGTTATTTCTTTCTGCATATCTTTGATACATCCTAAACAACATTTGACACCAATCTTGAGATTCAGTACCACCAGCACCTGGATGCATATCAATAATGGCATCAGCTTCATCATATTCACCTGATAGCAACATTCTTATTTCAAAATCAGAAAGTTCTTTTTCAATTTTCTTAATCAAATCTTCAATATCTTCCATTAAGTCTTCTTCTTCAGATTTGTGCATATCAAAATAGAAATTTAATTCTTCTAATTTTGATGATAAATCATCAATTGTTGTAACCTTATCTTTTAATGATTTTATCTCTTTCAATACCTGTTTAGATAGATCTTGATTCAACCAAAAGTTAGGATCATTCATCTTTTCTTCATCAGTCTTTAAATCCTCTTTTGCTTTATCGATATTGATAGCTACTTTGATTTCATCTATTCTTCTTTTAAAATCATCAATTGCTTTCACAATTTCATAATTTTCTAACATACATTCTCCTTAAAATAAAAGTATATCTAGAAATAATCCTAGATATACTTAATTACTTAAGCGTTTCTACCGCAACAATTTTTATATTTCTTTCCACTACCACATGGACAAGGATCATTTCTTCCAACCTTTTGTTCAGCACTCTTAACAACAGGTTTTTTCTTTACATTCTCATCTTTACCACTCACAGCCTTAGCATCTTTTACAACAGCTTCACGCTCTAAATTAGATTGAATTTGCGCACGGTTGATATAACGAGTAGTGTCATTTTCAATATTCATAATCATTGTTTCAAACTTTTCGAAACCAACTTCCTTATATTCTCTTAAAGGATTGATTTGTGCATAAGATTGTAATCTTACAGCTTGACGTAATTCACTCATTGCATCGATATGTTCAGTCCAATAAGTATCAACAACACGAAGTAATACAACCTTTAAGAATTCAAAGTATACTGGTTCTGGGAATCTTTCTTTCTTATCTTCTAATAATATTAAGCATTGTGCATAGAAATATTCCTTCAATTCATCAGCTTGTTTAGAATTGATTTCTTCAATAGAAATTGCATCTGCAGGAAAGTACTTAAGTGCTGATTCATATAATTTAGGATAATCAACAGTTCTACTTCTATCTAGATGCTCTTCAACTAATCGATCCATTGAATTTCTAAACATCTTCTTAATAGTATCAGTTAAATCATCTAAGAATAAGATATCACGTCTTTGTTTGTAGATTAATTCTCTTTGTTTTCTTAAAACTTCATCATATTCAAGTAATGTTTTACGACTATCAAAGTTTTGACCTTCAATCTTTCTTTGTGCTTGTTCAACGAATTTAGAGAAAGTCTTACTTTCTAGTGCTTCTTCACTACCATCTTTTTGTTTAACAATGATACCTAAGATAGCTTGGAATCTTTCACTACCGAAACGACGCATTAATTCATCTTCAGTTGATAAGAAGAATTTTGTATATCCAGGATCTCCTTGACGACCAGAACGACCACGTAATTGGTTATCAATACGTCTTGCTTCGTGTCTTTCAGTACCTAATACACATAAACCACCTAATTCAACAACACCTTCACCTAATTTAATATCGGTACCACGACCAGCCATGTTAGTCGCAATTGTTACTGCACCTTTTTGACCAGCCTTAGCGATAATATCAGCTTCTCTTTCATGTTGTTTTGCATTTAATACATCATGTGGAATATGTTTCTTTGTAAGTAATTCACTCAATAATTCAGATGTTTCAATTGAGATTGTACCTACTAGAATTGGTTGACCTAATTTATGTCTTCTTTCAATTTCATTAGCGATTGCTTCAAACTTAGCTTTAGCTGTTAAGAAGATAGAATCTGGCATATCTTGTCTGATAATAGGACGGTTAGTAGGAACTTCAACAACATACATGTTGTAGATGTTTCTAAATTCTTCTTCCTCTGTCTTAGCAGTACCAGTCATACCAGCTAATTTCTTATACATTCTAAAGTAATTTTGGAATGTAATAGTTGCTACAGTTTTAGTTTCTTTCTTAATTTCAACACGTTCTTTAGCTTCAACTGCTTGGTGTAGACCCTCAGACCATTGACGTCCCATCATTAAACGACCAGTGAATGGGTCAACGATAATGATAGCACCTTCATGGATAACATAATCTACATCCTTTTGCATGATGTAGTTAGCTCTAATTGCGTTTTGAATATGATGTACTAGACCAACATTCTTTAAATCATACAAGTTATCAAGACCAAAGAATCTTTCAGCCTTAGACATACCTTCTTCAGTTAAAGCAACAGACTTAGATTTAATATCAATTTCATAATCTTCTTCTTTCAAACCTTTTGCGAAAACGTCAGCTTGAATATAAAGATTATCATTATTCTTAGCACCACCAGAAATAATTAATGGAGTACGTGCCTCATCGATTAAGATTGAGTCGACTTCATCGACAACTGCAAAATTAAGTGGACGTTGTACCATATTTTCTTTATAAAGAACCATATGATCTCTTAAATAGTCGAAACCTAATTCATTGTTTGTTGAATAAGTAATATCACAAGCATAAGCAGCTTTCTTTTCTTCAGGTGTTAAATCTCTTAAGTTCAAACCTACTGTTAAACCTAACCAATTATATAAAACACCCATTTCAGTGGCATCACGTCTTGCTAAATATTCATTGACAGTTACAACGTGAACACCTTCACCTGATAAAGCATTCAAATATACAACCATAGTTGCAGTTAATGTTTTACCTTCACCTGTCTTCATTTCCGCGATATTACCACCATGCATAGCAAGAGCACCTTCTAATTGAACAAAGAATGGTGTCATACCAAGCACACGTGTTGATGCTTCTCTAACAGTTGCGAAAGCTTCTACTTGAATGTCATCAAGTGTTTCTCCATTTTTAATTCTTTCTTTAAAAGCAGGAGTTTTTGCCTGTAACTCTTCATCTGTTAATTTTTTATATTCTTCAGCTAGTGCATCAATTTGACTAGCTATTTTTTCAACTCTTTTTAATTCTTTATATCCTGCATCAAACAGTCCCTTAAATAATCCCATTTCTATATTTCCTTTCGATTATTCATACATTTTTATTATATATATATTTTACCAAAAATCGCCCATTTTTTCAAGGTATATATTCTCGATTACAAATAATTTTATATAAATCAAAATGATTATTTTTTAGTTTATTTTATAAATGTCATCACCATTTATCATATATGAAATATTATTTATATTTTCTTCAAAACCATTAATTGACGCAAAACCCATTCTTTCAACATTTATTTCATTGATTTTTTTTATTTGTTGAATCTCATTTTCGATTAATGATTTCTTTATTTTATCTTTATAGAACTTCACTTCAATTATATCATAGCCATCTTTACATTGTAATGCTACATCAAATTCGCCATTTTTCTTATTTGCAAAATCATCATAATAATATGATCCAATATTATAAATCCCTTGTATCTTACCTTGTTTCACTTGCATAGATAAATATGTTTTCACAATATCTTCAAATCTATATGATATAAATGTTGTTATGCTTGTTTTAATATATCTTTCATAAAAGGCCTTTGGCCCAATTAAAGAGATAATATTCTTTTTACCATATAAATAGGTAAAATAAAATCTTAAAGCATTATTTTTTATAAAATATGTTGTTTTCTTACTATCACCAATTTTGTTAATTGGATAGTTTTTATCAACAAATTCCATCTCAGTTAATAAATTTAACTGCTTGCTTAATAAACCATTGTGTTCATAATGCAACAATTCTTCAATTTTATTATGCCTCAACTTTGAATTTCCAATCACTTCAAATATTTGATTTGCAGAATCCTTCGTAGCCAAATCTGTTGTGTATCCTTCAGATACAAAAGAAAATATAGAACTAGTTTGATTTAAGAAAGTATCACAAATATTTTCTTCCAAACTTTTTTTATAATTCAGTTGCTTTAGCACAAATGGAGAGCCACCAAAAACAGCATAAAATGCTACCTTATCATAATTTGATAAATTTGAATAGAATTCACTAGATTCCAAATAATTAAGTTCAGCTAAATGAATAATAGTACTAACTCTTCCAAACAAAGGATTCTTTTGTTTAAGCAAGTCTTTCATCATCCCCACATGTGATCCAGATAAAACAATATTGAGGTTATTAGAACTCTTTTCTAATATAGTTTGAAACATAGAATCTATTTCATTTTTATCATTTTTATAATATAAATAAGGATATTCATCTATAAGAATAATTATATGACGTTTTAAAGAATCAATATAATTAAACAAATCTATAAATGAATTAAAAAAGAATAGTGATGGCAACAATCCATCATCATATAATTGTTTGGAAAGAGTATCAATATTATTTCTTAATGAGGATTTTAAGCATTCATAACTGATAAATGTAAGTCCACTTCTTCTTGCAGATTCTGTAATAAGCTCTGTCTTTCCTACTCTTCGATTACCATAAACAATAGAGTGCTGATTTGGTTTTTCGTATGTATTTAGTAATGTTTTTAATTCTTCATTTCTACCAACAAACATAATTCCCTCCTAAGATGAATTTTATTTCACTGAATTTATTTTCATCTAAATTATAATACTTTTCTCATCAATTGTCAATAATATACATCTATTTATAAAAAAATAATAATACTTCAGTTTAATAACTGAAGTATTATCTTTTTTATTACTTAGCTTCGATTACTCCATAATTACCATCATTTCTTAAATAAACTACAGATGGTTTGTGAGTCTTAGAATCGATGAATAAGAAGAAATCATGTCCCAACATTTCCATTTGTGTAATAGCATCTTCTCTATCCATTTCGCTAACTTCAATCTTTTTCTCTTTGAATAGTTTTGTTACTTCATCTTCATTATCTTCTTTTACATTTAATTCATTTTGATAATGTCCACTAACACCTTCACGATGTTTAATAGCTTTAGCAAGTTTATTCTTATGACGTTTAATTTGACTTTCAATACGATCTACTGCACCATCTAGAGCTTCATAAATAGTTTCGCCATTTACCTCAGCTCTTAAAATTATGTTCTTTGTGGGTATTGTGATCTCAACTGTCTTATGGTCTGAATAAGCTTTACATAAAACACTTGCCTCGATTTCACTAGCATTACGAAAATATTGATCTAGTTTAGCAATCTTTTCACTTGCATAGTCGGTGATCTTAACACCAGGTTCAAATTTGTTTTTTCCACGAACGATAACTTTCATAATAGACCTCTTTCTGTAAGGAGTATTATAATATGATGTAAGTAATCTCCTTACATCTATATTATAACATAAAATCAAATAATTATAAATATATTATAATTATTATTTAAGAAATAATTAAAAATATCATAGTATCTATTTAATTTATCATTTTTATCCAACCAAAGAAAGATATTATTATCATTTCTATTAATTGTTTGATCAATATAAATGTCTTTAAATATCAATTTGCTTTTCTTATTATATATAATCTCTTTCTTATTATATATACATTCATTAACAAGATAATAAATCTTGATACTCTTATATCCTATTTTAATTTCCTCATCATTTAAAAAGTATGGACAATTCCTACAATCATATTCTTTCAATATACCAAATAAATTTCTCTTTTCTTTTTTAGCGCAATACATATTCACTCCTAATTATATATTTAAAAAAAGAGAATATATTTTTACTAAAAAAATAAAAAACTTCTAAAAAGAAGTTTATTATTTCCTAAAACAAATCAGTATGACTGTATGATAAATCAATTGTTTAAGGCCTCCATTAATTCATCAACATTTTTATATGATTTATATTTATCTGGATTCTTTTTCATATCATCCAATTCGCTAATAGCTTTCTTTGTAGTATCATTAGGTACATCTGCTTTTAATTCGAATGGAATGCTATTAGTTCTAATCACTTGATTATAAAACAAGGTAATAGCAGTTGTAGGAGTAATACCTAATCTCTTAAATACATTTTCAGCATTAGCTTTAATATCATTATTAATTCTAACATTTACATTTGCCATTTTTCTTTATCTCCTCTATAAATATATTATATATTATTGTGTTAATGTTGTCAACACATTATTAATACATTTATTGTAGTAATTATATAGAGAAAATATCCAATATTAAGGGCCTATTATTATATTTATTAAAATGGCTTTTATTTTTACTAATTATAATAAAAAATTATCCATTCTTTATGGCCTCATCAAATACTGATGACAAGTACATTTTTTCTATGTTATTGATTTCACGAATATTAGGATATATCTTAGATAAGCGTGAACACTTTGAAAAACCTTCATGCCAATGAGTAAAATATACTTGGTCAGGTCTTAACATTTGTAGGATATATGTATTATGTGAAGAGAAAACTAATTGAATTTTTTTCTTTTTTACAACTTCTAAAAAAGATTTTATTGCACTTGGATGCAATGCTTGTTCTAATTCGTCTACAAATACCACACTATTTTCAGGGATGGATACAAGAATTGATAATAGAATTGCTTGATTTCTCATACCAGCAGATAATAAAGAAAATGGTAATTCTCCTTTGAAGGAACCATCCTGTATTTCAAACACAAATTGAGATATAGGCGCATTGATACCAACTAATTCACTTTTCTTCTTTACTTTAAAGACAGGGAATTCCTTATATGTCTTTAAAATGTTTTCAATTTCCTCTGCTTTTTTTACTAACAAATCAGCATAACCGATATTATTGAACACCTTTGAAGTAACAAAGTATCCCTTATTAATTTGTGGAAGGCTCAAGAAAGTAAAAGAGCTAATGTATGAATATGCATCCTGTATTATTTGATTGTTGATCTCTGACGATGCCAAACTTCTAAGCATAGGCACAAGATTATAATTACCATCAAATGACACATATTTACCATTATAAGTGCTTCCTTCCTTATTTCTTTCAAAAATAATCTTAGAATTAAATTTTAAATATTCCTTTCTAATATAAGCTAACATTGATGTAGAAATAAAATATTCATAATTATCATTATTTAAAGAAAAGCTTAAAGTAATAGAACCACTGATATCGTCTTCGTTTCTTTCATTCTCTTTCGCCTGTTGATATTTATTATAAAGAAAATAATTAACAACAAAAGGGCGCAATTCTACACTTGCTTGATTCATAATCTTTATTAAACTATCCAATGCAAGAAATACAGAAGTTTTACCACTACCATTATGACCATATAAGGCCATAGGATTTACAATGTTTTCAACAATATTGTCTTCGCCAAATTTGTAACTTCCTTTTTTAAAGTCTATTTCGGCATTTTTAATAGAATTGATATTATTGATAATAATTTTCTCTAACATAAACGTCTCCTTACTGTATATTTTATACACTTTTATTATACTCCTTTCTGACGTAATATGTCAACAAAAAGTGTATATTTTATACACTTTTTGTTTTTCCCTCCCTAATTATATATTTTAAAAAAAAGAGCATTTTTTTACTAAAAAAATTACTTTTACCACCATCAAAAAACATTTGCCTTAATTCATATCTAAATCGTACGTTCTCTTCTTTAGACAATAATTCTAATCGATAATTGTTGTCCATAAATGTTAAATATATTGACAAATATGTTAACTAGTGATAGAATATTTATAATAGAACCTACCAAGCTTAGTTTTGTCTTTTGACAAGAATGCGTATCAAGGTGGGACTTTTTTTATTGAGGGGAATTTTAATATGTTGTCATATTCTAAAACTTATTTATCGCCTACAGATTTAATCCAAAATTTGATGATATTTTATCTATATATGAATTTGATAAAAAATTACCAATGCTTTTATTAGACTATTTGTTGAAAATTGAAGTTACTTTACATGCCAGATTAACAGAAGCATTCAGGCAAACAAGATGGCTTTAGTGCTTATACTTTTTTTCTAAATTAGTTTAATTAATCAAAACTTTTTTTACATTACATACAAAAATAAATAGCCCTCATCCTTGAGTAGCTCATGGATGAGGGTTTTTTCGATTATAAAAATCTTTTATTAAATTTTACTAATTGGAAAGTTTGTTTTTCTCATTTTCAAGTTCTTTCAATAATTCTGCTTTTAATTGAGCACGTAATTCATCTTCTTGTTTTTTCTTATTATCTTCAATTTCTTTCATCTTATCTTCGTGTTTCTTCTTCATGCTCATCTTATAAATATTGATTGCTTCTGTAACAATAATATACATGAATATCGCAGCAAGTGCAATAAAGAAAACAACACGTCCGTTCATCATTAATGAACCAAGACCTAAGAAATGTCCGTATTTTGTTACTTTACCAATATAATATTCTTCAGTAACATGGAATCCATCAACAAGACCATTATTGTTATCACCACATGTTTGTAGGCTACCATCTTCTAAAATATCTACAACTCTATGAGCAATATTCTTTTGTTCATTTGGATTATAAAATACGATAATATCATCTTTTTTAACATCTTCAAATTCATATTTAGTGTTGATGATAATAATATCACTGACATTGATTGTTGGTACCATAGATTCTGATACAATAACAGAATATGAATAACCAAATATTTTTACCATCTTTCCTTGTTTGATTGAACTAAGACCAAATACCAACAGCAATATAACCATTAAACTAAGTAAGGCAGTAATTACCCATGCAAAAATAGTTATAATTCTTTTTGATATTTTCGAATTATCTTTTTTGACATTTTCCATAATTACCTCCTTTTTTAATTAAAATAAGCAACTTGATAAATACACAAGTTGCTTATTCATACAAATTATGCATTATCTTTCAATAGATTTTGCATCTCTTTTATTCTCATATTCTTGAACTAGAGAGATTGCTTTATTTTCTTTTTCTCTTTGAATTGCATTTAATTTGATTTGTTGCTTCTTTTCTTCAAGTCTTGCTTGCTCTTCAATTTGTGCTTCAATTCGCTTTTGATCTTCTTCAAATTTTAAAGCATCTAAACGCTTTTGTTCAGCAAGAGCTTTTTCTTCCTCTTCTTTTAAAGCTAAAGCTTCTTCATCCTTCTTACCTTTTTCATAAGATTGAACTAAAGAAATAGCTTTTGCTTCTTTTTCTCTTTGGATAGCATTTAAATTGATTTGTTTTTGCTTTTCTTCTTCTAATGAATTATCATAAGAATTATTTAATTCAGCTTCAATTTCTTGTCTCTTTGCTTCAAATGCTTCTTCTTGAAGTCTAGCAGCTTCAGCTTCTTTTAATGCTTCTAGTTTTTCAACCTCTATTGCTTCAGCTTTTAATCTTTCTTCTTCTTGCTTTCTCTCTTCTTCTTCAATACTTTGAAGTCTTGCTAAATCAGAAGCTACCTTTTCTTGAATTTCAGCATCATCTAGAACATCGTCAGATGTTTGATCTTCAACTTCTTGTTCTTCTAAGATTTCTGGTTTCTCAATTACTTGAGCCATAGCTTCATTATATTCAGCTTCTAAATCTTGTAATTTAGATGATAATCTGTTTTGATATTCATCATCTAATTCCTTCAATTTATTATCAAGTTCAGTCTTAGCATCAATCTTAGCTTGCTTTTCAGCAAGAGCCTTATTATAAGCAGCCTCAGCACTTTCAAGTTCAATTTTGTTCTTTTGTTCCAAAGCTTCTTCATATTTGCTAACTTTAAAGATTGCAATAGCTTCTTTTTCTTTTTGACTGTTCTCTAATTCTCTTCTTTCAACTTCACTTTGAATCTTTTCTTGATATCTAATAGCGATATCTCTAATATCATTAAGTGCAGCTTCCATTTCTTCACGATGAAGTTTGAACTTAGCTTCCATTTCTTCTTGAGCTTTAGCACGTTCTTCCGCAATCATATCGTTTAGAGCTTGCTTACGATATTTCTTAGCCTCATCTTCTAAAGCCTTAAGTTCTTTAGCACGTTCTTTTTCAGCTTGTAATTGAGCAAGTACTTTTTGTCTTTCTTCTTCGTACTTAGCTTCCATCATTTGATCGTACTTCTTCATCTCTTCATCAACCTTATTGATAGTCTTATTTCTCTCATCAATAAGTCTTTGTTTCTCTTCTTTCATTAAAGTTTGATGATCGTTTAAAGCATCTATTTGTTTGCTTCTTTCTTCATTCTCTTTCTTTAATGCATCTATCTTTGCTTCAATTTCTTTAATCTTTCTTTCTTTTTCTTCATACTTTCTTTCTTCGATTAATTTCTTAATCATCTCAGTATTAGTTTTAGAAAGAGCACGAAGTAATCTTCTTTCAGTTCTAAAGAAATTGTTGTAATCGACTTCTTTAACCTCTCTAATAATTTTAGCATAACGTAATTGTTCAAGAGATCTTTGATATTCTTTTTCTAAGTCAGTATCTTCTAGTCTATGTAAGATATCAGCCTCTTCTGATATTTCAAATTTAGCATCATACAATGCATTCACAATATCAGTAGTTTGACGAACATTACGTTTAATAATCGCATCATTAGGTTCATCTAAGAATTCATTCTTAGTTTCCTTATTAATACCAGAATCCAATAATTCTTTATATTTTTGTAAGAAGAATTCATTTAAATGACTTTCTTCCATTTCAATTAAATCTGGATTAGGTACAAAATCTTTAGGATTTTGACTAACGATCTTAGTTTTCTTCTTTATTAATTCTTGATATCCATCAGGAACATTATATTTTTCTAATCTATTTAATTGATTACCTAATATAATTGCATAGTTAGTTGCAAACATATGATTGATATCATCAATGAATCCATCATCAAATTCAAGATCTTTTTCTCTAATAGTTACATCATAACCTAAAATAGAATATTTATCTAAGAAGATCCATAAGTTATACGCATTTCTAAATTCTGGATTCTTCATGATGATATTTGTTTTCATGATAGGAGGATGCACAGCAGGTGCATTCTTCAACATCTTCATGAATTGTGAATTCTTTAAACCAGTAATCAAATAATTTAATTTCTCAGTTCTAGCCAACAAATCATAATTATGTTCATTGATCTTCTTATCATCTAAGTCCTTAGTGATAGTTAAATCAACACTTAATTCAACCTTAGTATCATTAAAATCAAAATTAGCAGTACCTGATAATCGATCTTTTTGGAAAGATTCAACATTATTCTTAATGATTTCATATCTATTCTTCACAAACAAATATAAACGATTAATTAATGTTTTAATAAATCTATTTTCATAAATAGCATATTCTTGTTCAGGTATTTCAATTAAAACCTTCTTTGGAGTAACATAATTATTCTCATCAATATCTCTGATATTCTCAGTATGACTAGCTAAATGTCTAACTGATTTAGCACTTGTCTTTTTAGCTCTTTCTACTGCAACAATATCTTCATCATATCTTAAAATTGATTTAGGTTCTCTAGTGATTTTATCTATACTAGGAAAATAAGATTCAACTGTTTTAATCCATGTATCATCAAATGTTTTTGCTTCGGAAATGTTTTTTTGATAAAGTGTTCTATCACCATTCAAAAAGGCATTTTCAAAATATTTATAGAAGTCTTCATTATTTAGATTAAATAAAGCATAATCTAATTTTTGAGAATATTTCGTTACATCATCATTGATCTTTTGTTTGTTTGCTAATTGATCCTTTTTCATGCCTTTTCTCCTTTCTTTACTTTACCAAAAAATAAAAGAATTCATAGAAATCTATGAATTCTTAATAAAGTCTTTAATACAAGAAATACATTCTTCACATGCACCCTTGCCGTATATCTTATCTAATACAGATATCAATTCGTTTAATTCATTATGTAAGAATGATAGATTTAAACTTTCAAATTTTCTAATAATCTTATAAGCTAAGAAATAATCAATAGCTTCTGTTTCACTAAATCCACAAGCTACAAATACAGGTACGAATATCTTGATTTGTTTAAGAATACGGTTACCAAATGTAATCTTGAAATTAGCAGCAATGAACTTATCAACCTTAGCTAAGTTATCAAGTGATTTAGAAGATAATGGATGTTCTTCCAAAGCTTTCTTGAATAGATTATCTAAGTATTCATAAGTCATATTGATAGCTGGTGTAAATGCTGCATCAATATATTTAGCTTTTGAGTTCATCTCTAAAACAGTAGCACGGTCATATACCTTATCAGTAATTGTGAATGTTGAATCATCCTTATTGGCTGTACCAATGAACCAAACATTTTGTGGTACTAATAATTTACCATTTACAATATTAACTGGGTCTGTACTTAATGAATCAGGAACGATATCAATCTTCCATTCATTGACATCTGGCATTTCCATGATTGATAAGAATTCAGCAAAATAATACTCAATACGTGCTAAGTTCATTTCATCGAGGATGATGATATTAATATCATCACGATATGTAGTAGCATATAATGCTTTTAAGAAATCTGTTTCATTAAATCTCTTAGTGAATTCATTTAAATAACCAATGATTTCAGCTCTATCTCTCCAAGATGGTTGTACTGAAACGATAGCAGCATCGTTTTGGAAGAACTTACCCATAGCATATGGTAGTGATGTTTTACCAGTACCAGATATACCTTCAAGAATTAAAATCTTAGATGTTGCAAGTCCAGCAAACCAAATAGCAATTAATTTCTTTTCATAGAATAATTTCAATTGGCTAGCACTGAAGTTTACAAATCTATCTACTAATTCTGGCAAGTTAACCATATCAGCTTCACCCATGTTTGTGATGATAGCAACTTTATTGTAGTCTTTATCTACATTGATTAATTTAACGAATCTTGATTCACCAGCTTTTAGTTTCTTATCTTCACCAGGTTTACCACCTCTTTCAGTTGATGATCCTCCACCTTCAACTGGTACAGTACCATTAGCACGCAAACCTAATGATGAAACTTTCATAGCAAACAATTGATTTTTTTCATTAATTAATTCTTCAACTTTATAATTTAGTCCAGCTATTTCTTCTAACAATTCTGCTTTTTCAGCATCTTTCTTTCTATTTTTATGATGACGTCTTATTGCTTGAGCAATTCTTATTACAATTAAAGCAATAAATGAAACATTAATAATTAATACAAATACAAATACAATCCAGTCAAGGATGTTAAATCCATTACTTGCATTAACTAATATATTAAAATAGTCTTTAATGTCATAATATAGAAGATTCGCAAAGGCACCAAATAATGTCTTAATGAAATCCCATATATTAGAGAATAATTCCCTTAAGAAAGTTACGTAATATCTTGCGAACTCTGTCATCCTTTCACCTCGTTACTAAATTAATTTTCTTCTTTATTTTCTTCTACTTTTTCTTCTTCAACAGGTTGTTCTTCAGGAACATCTTCAGATGTTTTTTCTTCTTGAACATTTTCTACTTGTGCTTCTTGAGCTTCATTTGATTTAGCTTGTTCTGCTCTTAATTCAGCAAGTAATTCTTCTCTCATTCTTTGTTTTTGAGCTTCTAAATCTTCTTGTTGAGCAGCTTGTGTTTCAGCCATTTGAGCTTCTAACTTCTCTTTATTTAACTTCATAATGTTTCTAATTAACATTACAACTTCATAAACTAATAATAATGCAGTTGGAAGTACAATACATAATCCAAATCCTAAACTTGACTTAGCAAACTTTAAGATGCCAGTCATGCCTTTACCCATATTGCTTGTGTAGATAGCACGAATATTATCCTTTGTAACTATTTGAATCATAGTATTACTTGATTTTGATGAATCATAAACATTGGCTGGAAATGAAATTTTTACATAATCACCTTGGCAAATATATCGTAATGATCCATCATCCATCTCTTTAATATCAACGATTCTATGGGTATTCAATGATGTTCCATCATCTTCACCACCAGCATTCACGATAGATTCAGAAATCGCAGGATCATAGAAAGTAATTATATCTCCAATCTCAAGTTTATCTATTTTTTTATCGTTTGCAATTTTAACCCAAATAAAATCTCCTTTTTCGAAAGTGCCGGTCATTGATCCTGATTGGACTTGCAAATATCCAACACCAAAGATGTTTGGAATATTATTTTTTCTACTTCTAATATTACTGATTGAAAATGCAAATAACAATACTAAGAAAGCATAAAATAAAACATTAAATACAATACTTAATATTTTCTTTACTTTTGGGTTCATTTGTTTAGTATTTTCCATATATTCACCTCATATATCTTATAAGCATAGTTATATAACATATATTACCACATTTTTAACAAAAAATCTATATTTTATGAAAAATAATTGTTATATTTTCACATATTAATGTTTTATATAAATATACGCCTAGGTTTTCGCCTAGGCGTAAAATTAAATATCGTTAAATATTTGTTGCTTTATTAAGCAGCAGGTACTGAACTAACATTAAATGCTAATGAAATAGTAGCACCTTTTAAATTAGCTGTATTGTTAGTGAAAATTTTGCTGTCATTTCCGTCAACGTAAATGTAAAGATTTACAGTTACAAGTGTATTTTCAGTGATTTCAGCATCAGCAGGTGCGATTGCAACATTTGAAGCATTTGTTGATGATAAAACTGCCATTCCTCCAGCGCCTAAATCAGTTGTAACAAGAACTCTTGCAGCAGATAAATCATTTCCTTCACCTTTTTGAGCAAAAGTAGCAGTTGCAGTTAAAGCTTTAGCAGGGTTAGCACCTTTAGCTACAGTTAAATATACAGTCTTTACTAATACATAACCATCAAATTTTGTTAATGATTTAGCAGTTCCAGCTTTCATTGTAGCTTCACTTGATTTTTCAGCATTTGCAGTATACCAGTTAGCAAAAGCAGCAGCAGATGTAGCATCAGTTACAGCTGTGCCATCAGCAAATTTTTTGCCTTCTCCAATGTCGTCAGCAGTTTTTGGTGCACTTGGATATACTTTAGAATCATCATCAGAAATTGCAAGATCAACTGTAACAGCAGTTTCTAATCCTTGAATTTTAGCAGCAGTGTTATTTTCACCATCACCAATTAATAAATAAGTGTTATCTGATTTTGCAACAACTTGCATACCAGTAACTGTAACTTCAGTGTTCATTGAGAACCATGCATAAGTAGAAGTTCCTAATGCTACGAAAGCAAAAGCAACAGCAATAATAGACATTAATAATTTTGTAGTAAATTTTTTCATAATTTTTCTCCTTTTTTTAAAATCCTTTTCTTTTGTTTGTTCTTTTCTTTTTTTATTTTGTTCTTTTTGTTATTACCATAATAAGAATCAGAAAAACTAATTTTTCATCACATTTAATAAATTACTTTTAATCATCATCTTCAACAAGACTCTTAACAATGTTAAATGTCATGTTCATTCTTAATTGTCCACCCATTACTGAGTCGTTGCAATCTTCATCCCAACCTTCTAACCAAATAAATAAAGTGTACTTTTTAACATCACCTGGTCTAAAAGACTCAAAGGTGTTTGTGCACACTCTACTACTTGATTCAAAGTCTTTTGATAACTCGTATGGAGTGTGATCGTAGTAATTTATTGGATTAGAATCCGCTTTTCTATAAATTGATAAATGTTCTACATCATCATCTTGTATCAGCATTACTCTTGCAGCTGCATCAATATTTTTTGTAACAGTTACAATATCAATATTGAAT
Organism: Bacillota bacterium; assembly: GCA_016280895.1. Classification (GTDB taxonomy): domain Bacteria; phylum Bacillota_I; class Bacilli_A; order ML615J-28; family CAG-698; genus RGIG3506. Next base: position 13,079 of record JAEEHM010000080.1, on the reverse strand, counting down.
TCTACATCTACAATTGTGTTTCCTTCATTCATAAGATAGAAGGTATAACCGATATAAGTAAGATTTTTTGGATCTTCAAAGTCACCATCTGTTGACATACACTCTTGAATTGCTATATCATCAAACGATACAGGCATTGAGTTGTTAACTGGGTTAACCAACAAACGTGGACTTGAAGTTGTGAATTCTTTATTATCTGATAAGATAATACCTGTCCTAAAGGCATCATCACCAAGTGATATAACGAATGTTCCCATGTTTTGACCAAAGAACGCTAACACACCGATGATCGCTGATAACAAACCTGTAACCAATATTCCAAGAAGTAAGAAGTTCTTGGTAATCAGATACTTCGTTGTCAGTAATTTCATAACTAATTACCTTCCTTTCTCTCTTCTCAAATATTGCAGGGGTATAAAAAACGCCAGTTGTCTATCAATGACAACTGGCTACCATTTTCAGGCCCTATAGCTTTGCGTCACAAGATTTCTCTTGCTTTGCCTTTAACATTAAAAACCTTTGGCTAGCTTTTTAAATTCTATAAGGAACAAAAAAAGCCAACTGTCAACATCAAATGACAACTGGCTACCATTTCAGGCCCTATAGCTTTGCGTCACAAGATTTCTCTTGCTTTGCCTTTAGCACTTGTAGTACTATTTTTAATTTACAACAATATTTTACCATATTTTATAAATATTGTCAATAAATATTTTTAATTTTTTTAATATTTTTTAACACGATCTTTCTTTTTTGTAACAAATGTTACAAAAAAACCAGTTTCCAATATATTTGGCAACTGGCTATCATTTCAGACCCTATAGTTTTGCGTCACACAGTTTCCCGTGTTTTGCTATTAACTTATATTTACATTAGTATTATATCAAATAAATGTAATTGTTGTCAATAATTTTTTTAAAATTTTTTATAAAATAGCTATTGGAGGTGGACAGCGATGCAACTCTGGGCCCTGTACCATTATCATAATCGCCTTAATAAGGCTTTTCATGATTACCACCTCCTTAAACGCGCATACAAATAATATTGCATCATTAATGTATGCATTGCTAATTATACTCTGCTTTATTTAAATAGTCAATTGGTTTAATTAATATTCTCTTTTTTGGTTAAAATAATATTGACATTTAACATCTGTTACTCTCTTTTGATTTGCTTTTACATATTTCATATTTATATAGCCTCCTTCTTATATTCATGTTTTTCGCCATTATATTCTACTTTTGCTATTTTTGAAAGAATATTAGGATCATCATTTATCAGATACAATAAAACCTTAGCTGTTCCCTTTATTTTATTAACACCTTGTTCCCATTTCTCAATAGCTTTTTTAGTAACTCCTAAATAACTTGCAAATAATGATTGACTCATATTTAAACTGATTCTCAATCTTTTCACAAAATCTTTATCGATTTCAGGAAGTTGTACTTCTATTCTAACAGCATGCTTTTTTAAATTGTTGATGAATTCGCTCATATGTATTCTCCTTGAACGCCCTACATTATAGGGCAATATCATTATATCATATAGCACTCAATTTATCAATCGAATTTTTTTAAAAGTAATGTTAAATAGTTTTCACCATAGTTTTTGACAGACCATTTTTAAAAAGATACTATATCAAAAAACGCATATTTCGAAACATTTTGTTTCGTTTTAGAGTTTATACAAAAAGAAAAGTTGGCTCTGCTGCAACCCAAAGGCCACCACCCAGCAGTACACCAACTCATTGATCAATATTATTTTATCATATCTCTTCGTTTTAATCAATCATTTATTCAATTATTATCAATTTTTATTTACAATCTACCATTTTTTTCTTCTGCAAAAACTTTTATATTTTTTAAAAATACTGGGAGCACATTTAATGTATTAAGAAAACCAAACCCTGTGTTTTTCTTTTCAAAAATATATCTCCAATAAGCAAAAGCTTCGCTAATACCTTTCAAGCATATTTCAAATATATCTTTTTCGGTACTAGATTTTCTATTTGCTTGTAATGTGTCATTATTTATTTGCCAATTCATTTTTAAAAGTTCTTCACATATTCTTTTCTCTAGTTCATTCTTTTCTTCCTTTTTCAAAAAAGAATAAAGCCTTTTTAAATTGTGAATTCTCTTGTTCTCAATTTTCTTTGGATCTATCATACTTTTTAAGTATAATTCAATTGCAAAAGCTCCATTAACTATTGCAGGAACATTAACTACATCAGCAATTGTTGTTCCGAATCCATTATTTCTTACATTTTTATTTTCGACACATCTATTATAAGCTTCATAAAAATCACCTGCCATATCAATAATTGAACAGCTTGATCCACATATTGTCTTCACTTTCTTCTCCTTCTCAATTATTATTTCATTTTTTTAATTACAATTTGAATTGTTTCGTTCACTTCTTTCCAACTTAATTCACCAACATAATAAGAATCATTTTTATAATTTTCCCAATTTAACATCATCTCTTCGTTTTGTTGAATATCATATAATATATTTTCAATATTTGAAAATAAATTATATGATTTTCTTCTTTTACTAGTATTTTCAAAAGCTTTCTTCAATAAGTTAAAAGAAATAGAATCTTCTCTTTGCATATATATTTGGTATATATCATAGAAATCTCGCATTCTTGTGTTTGTTGTTCCTCTAGCCATTATTGTTTCTATTTTTTCTGCTAATAAAGTTTCAATATTATAAGATCTCAATTGAATAGTCTTATCTTACAACATTAATTTATAATTATATTCAATTGCTGATGGTGTAATAATATCACTTGTTGAAATATCGATTTTTATTTTTTGTTTAATCTTTTCAAAATTTGCTTGTAACGTGAAGCGAATGCCAGGATAGTCAGCTTCATCCATTATTTTTGCTTCTTTAATTATTTCAAATGTAACCCCATCATTAATATCAATATTTATTATTTCTTCGATAACGCGTTTAGTAGTTTCATGATCTAGATTAAATTCGGAAATTGTTGTATCAATATCCATTGTTGAACGTACATCAAGTCCCAATAATGATGAGACAAGTATGCCTCCTTTTAAATAGAAGTTATTTTTATAATCAGAGTTGCATAGCCTTTCCAAAAATCTTTCCATAAAAAATGTTCTAAGCAAAGCTTGTGACTTGTCACTATTACCATCTGATAGTTTTCTTATTTTTGCTTTTAATTGTGGAGTGCTAACAATCACAATAACACCTCAAAATAATCTTTAACTTTATCTTCAACCTTCAATTTTTTTGCATAATCCATTAAGACAGGAATACGTTTATTATCACTTTTTACATATTCTTTCAATGCTGTAGTGAACACTTGAATATCCATATATTTTTTATATTTAATAATATCGCAAATTGTTCTTTCCATGTCATATGTTTTAACAACATTTCCAAATTGTGTTTCAACAGTCTCAATCCCAATATTATAAATATCTGTAATAGAAGTATGAACTTTGAATCCCTTATTCTTTAAATGCATTGCGTTATAACCATAATTAACAGACACACTAGTAAAAGTAGGTTCTCTGTCCATTAAACCATGAAGATATAATGCCGTTTCAAATGAAAACACAACTTCTTCATTTCGTAATTGTGAAATATATAAATAATCTGGCCATGTATCTTCTGTAATATAAATACCTTCTGCAACTCTTTCTAAGTTGTTTTTTCTAGCATAATAAGAAATATATTGTCTTGAAAAACCTTCTTCTCTCGCATAAGCAGAAATAAGATAACCATTGTTTTTGTTCACAAAATCATTTAATTTGTCCTTCATAACGTTTTCCTCTTACGCTAAATATTATAATATATTTTAGCGTAAATGTCAAATATTTTATTCTATAATAAAATTTACATTTCGACGCTGTCTTAAAAACTCGAATTTCGAAACATTTTGTTTCGATATTTAAGTTTTTAAAGACTACTTCTTTAAAACATTAATGACCTTATTAATCTCATCTATCAATTCAAATACAGTTGTACATGGTGCCATGTCCTTATAACTATTGCCTTTATAATTGTTAAATAACCTTTTCGCATTCTTATAAGCTATTAAAAGACCGTCTATTCCATTAACTTCGTCAAAGATAGTTTCCAAATTCTTTTTATATGTCTTACTTTTAGTCAAAGTTTTTAGTTTATCATAATAATCATTTCTAGAAATATTAGAATCTATATAATTAAAATGAAGTAATAGCCATAATTCAAAACATTCATTTGACCAAAGGGGAATAATATTATTCTGTTTAGCTTTATCAATAGCAAAATTAAAATTCACATTAGGATTATCATCCTTATCAAATAACACAAATGTTTTATGCTCTTTTACTATTTTATTGTCTTTCTCTATTACATCATTTACTAAAGATAAGCTAACCATACCTAATCCTTCAATAATTGGATTAATTGATTCTTTATCTTTATCAACATTTTCAAATAAAGATTTTAAATAATTAGGTTCTGTTTCTTTTCCTTCAGAATAGAAATACCACTCTTCGCCTTTTGGACTGATATTTTTTGATATTCTTTCTTTTCTTCCCTCATCTCTTCTTGACATTATTCACCTCATTCAAATGGTATAGCACCAAATCTTCCACTTAAATAATTCTTTCCAAATTCAAGATCATTTCTTGCTCCACTATCTCTAAAATCATATAAAGAATACAATTCAGATGCTTGATTCTTCTTTTCCACAAACCAAATTTCATCTCTTCTTAGATCTTTACTGTTCAAACAAATTATATTGTGAGCACTAAATATCAATTGTCCACCATTTTTATTAACATTCTTATCATGAAATTGTCTAACAATATAACGAAGTAATAATGGATGTAATTTAGAATCTAATTCATCCACAAAAATAGGCTTACCTGTTTCCATAGCATCAATAATATAAAGGATTAAACCAAAATATTTTTTTGTTCCACAAGATTCTTTTTCAAATGGAAATGCAACTTCTTCATTATTTGAATTTAAATGGATAGAATCTACATAATAATATATTTCTAAATTTTCATTATTTTTTTTCTTAATTTCAATTCTTTTTATCGCATTATCAATTTTATTTAAAGCATTACTTAAGATATTAATGTTGTTTTTATGTTCATATAAGAACTTTAATAATAATTGATTTCTATATATATTTTCATCAATGATATAAGAATAATTAATAAATTTGGAATCCATTAATAAATAATAATATATCTCACTATATTCTATTATATTTCTTTTACCAATATTTGTAAGCATAAGTTCATTTGAAGTAGTAACTGAAGCTACAAATTCAATTTCTTTTTTAATATTATAATCTTTAATATCACTTTCAATTTTGTTATCAGCATTTCGATAAAAAACACACTTTTCTTTAATATTTGGTGTTTTAGAAAAAGCTTTAGTATATAACCACTCTTCCAAGAATTCGTTGTCATAGACAGAAAAACCATATCTTATTTCTTTATCTAATTCTTTTAAGTATAAACATACTTCAAATTCTGTTGCTTCTTTATATGTATTATCATCAAAAATAAAGCCTATTTTTGACTTAATAAAATCATTTGCTTTAGCTGATAAATATATTTGCATAAAATTAAATGCTTCAAATAGATTAGATTTACCACTTGCGTTAGCACCATATATACCAGCAACAGGTAATGTTTTGATATTATTAATTTCAATTAAAGAATTATTATGATCTTTAATTGATGTAGCTTCCATATTTAGTATTGTTTCTTCTTTAAATGACTTAAAATTCTTAAATTTAAATTGTAATAACATAATATCCACCTTTTATGCCATAATTTTATCACATCTTAATAAAAAAGTAAAGGAATTTGAGATATTTTCTCAAATTCTTTTATATTTTTTGGAATTATTATATTTTTTTAATATAAATATACAATTACATCATAAATATGTTATAATATAAAAGAGGTATATTATGAAAGCACTAAAAATATTAAAAATAATCATTGCTGCTATATTAGCATTAATCTTAACATCAATTCCTTATGTAATAGGAATATTATTATCATATTTCTTTAATATTGATAATAATGTTATCACAATAATATCAATAATAATGCATTTATTATTTTTAGTATTAATATTTGCCAATGGAGGAATACAAACACACAATACTAAAAAGATGAATAAGATAAAGCCAAGCGAGGCTTTTCAAGAACTTGTCAGCATTAAAGAATTAAATACTAAAACTGAAGAAATACAAGAAAAGCTAATAAAGAATTATAAGAAAGAATATTATACAGCAATCATCTCACACATATTTATCTTTTCCACAATGTTGATGTTTGGGCTAAATTATCATGTACTAACAAGATTATCAGAAGAATTTGATTACAATGCTGTATACATAACAGTCATTTCTGTTTCAGTAATGGTAATTTTTTCTATCGCATTCAGCTATATTTTCAGAGCGCTATTAAAATTATTCAACATTCAATCTATCAAGAACAATCATGATTTATATCCTAATTTATCAAAACTAATAATTGAAGAATTTAAAAAAGAAGGAATAAATAAAGATATAATCATTAATATCACAAATGATTGTAATGCTGGAATATATGAAATAAAGAATAAAATTGGTATTAATATTTCTTATATCATTTTAAAATTCTTAAATACTGAAGAAATAAAATCAATCATATATCATGAAATTGCACATTACAAGAATAAAGACACTTCAAAATCAGCAGAAATGTATAAATATATTAATAGATTAGATTATTTATCGCCATCTAATTTTAGTGTTTTAACACCTAATCTAGGTAAAATTGCGATTGAATCCGAAATGTTGAAAGAAGCTACAAATGTTCTATTCGAACATAAGGCTGATGATCTAGTATTAGAAAAAGGATTAGCACCTGCATATTCCGATGCTAGTTTTAAAATATTTGGACTTGATTTATCTTGTCAAAATGTTTCTTACTTAGATTATTATATTTATTTTACTAAAGAATTAAAATTTGATGAAGAATTATTGAATATCAAGCTAAATCTAATAAAATCATATTACTACAAACATTTAGATTTCTTCACATATGCAAGTAAAAACTATCTATCACCTATTATCATAACTCACCCTACCATCAAACAAAGATTAGAAAAATTTGATACAGGTAAAGTTATAGATAAAGAATTGATCTTAAATACAGAATTTGATGAAGATATCAATAATTATGTCAAAGAATTAAATAATGATTTACAAAAAGACCATATCGCATTAAATAATCTTAAAGATCAAAACCAATATTATGCAACAAAATATTTAATAGAAAAGAAAAAGTTAATCGAAAACAATTACGATGAAGATGTTAATGAATTATCAGCAATCGCACAAGATTCTCTAGATTTTGCTGATTTAGAATTTTCAAAAGAAATATTTTCAAAAATATTAGAAAAAGATTCAAATAATTTAATCGCAAAATTCTATTTAGGTTTATTATTATTTAAAAATGATTTAGATTCATCATGTCTTTCATATTTAATAGATGTAGAAAAAGATAATTCTGAAATAGGAGCTCAAGCTCATGGACTTCTTCTTGAATATTATACATACATGGGAATGAAAGATGAAAAAGAGGAATTAAAGAAACATACATTCAAGAAAATGGATGATACTTATAATTTAAATCTACGCTTTAATTACGGTGAAAAACTACTTCCATATACAAATCAAGAAGTAATTCAAAAAATCATTGAAATCGCAAAAGAATCAGATGAAATCTTACATATTGTTGTTGGAACAAAAAAGAAAAAGGATATAGAAAATCATATATTAGTATTTTATATAAAACTAACAGACAATAATCAAAATCTTTGGGAAAAAACTCTAAATAAAATCAGAGCTTATGTAAATACAATATCATCTAATTTTAGACTTTATCCATTCTATATCCAAATAGTACCTAATAGATATAAAAAGAAAGAATTCCATATCTATGATGCTAAAAAAGATAATCAATAAGAAAAAACACCATTTTAAAATTAAAATGGTGTTTTCTTTTATAATCTATTCATTAGATTCTTTTTCTTCTTCACTAACATCTTCAGATGTTTGTGCATCTTCAGATGTTTGTTCTTCAGATGTTTGTGCTTCTTCACTTACTTCTTCTGCAGGAACATCTTCTGAGACATCACCAGATGTTTGTTCTTCTTCAGCAGCAGGTTGCTCTTCATCAGCTACTGGTTCTTCAGCTGGAGTTTCTTCTTCGACTACAGCTTTTTCTTCCTTTTTAGCTTTTTTAGATTTCTTTTCTTTCTTTACTTTAGAAACTTCTTTAGTAGTTTGTTCTTCTACTGGAGCTTCATCTTGAGGAAGTTCTTCAACTTCATTAACTTCTTCAGAAGTTTGTGCTTCATCTGAAGTTTGAACATCTTCAGAAGTTTGTTCTTCAGTTGTTTGTTCTTCAAATGGATTTTCTTCCTTAGCCTTATTACTATCGATTAAGCCAACCCATTCTTCAGCATCAAGATAATCATCTAAATCATCAGCATCCATAGGTTTAGCAAAATAATAACCTTGTTGAATACCTAAATTCATATCTTTTGCTTTAACTAACATATCAAAGTTTTCAATACCTTCAGAAACAATAGTCTTGTTTTCTTTCATAGTATAATCAACTAACATATTAACAAACTTTTCTTTTAAGAATGTTTCATTTTCTGAATCTAAGAAATCATTACCAACCTTAACAACATCAATTGGCATTGAAGCTAATTTTGAAAGTGTTGAATAATCTAAACTAAATCCATCAACTGCAATATTAAAGCCAGCCTTACTTAAGTTAGCAACATTTTGTTTGATGGCTTCATGCTTTTCAAATAAAGTAAATTCTTCAACCTCTAAAATGATGTTTTTAGGATTTACTTTAGCTTTTCTTGCGATTGTAGTAAAACTTTCTACTATAGTAGCTGAAGCTAATTGTTTTGGAGAAAGGTTCATAGACATTAAAATTGTCTTGTCAGGATATCTTCTTGCTAAATATGCTTGTTCTTTAGCAAGTGTTTCTAAGCCCCATTCACCAACCCAGTTAATATCACCAGTTTGTTCCATAATGTTGATAAACTTAAATGGAGAAAGTACACCATATTCAGGATGATTCCATCTAAGTAGACCTTCAATAGCATAAATATCTTTCTTATTAGTGTCAATCATTGGTTGATAATACAATGTAAATTCTTTGTTCTTAATACCCTTCTTAATTTGTTGGTAATAAGCAAGGTTAGCACTTTCACTCATATTTTCAAGTGAATAGAATTTATAAGCATTTCCACCTTCTCTTTTACACAAATATACCGCAATCTCGGCATCATTGATTAAGTCTTTATAAGTAAGTCCATGACTTGGGTATAAGGCTATACCAATACTTGCTGTAATTGTTATTTCATTATCACCAAAGAATTTAATTGGCTTACTAATAGCCTCTAACAATTTTAACGCAATTTCTTCAACTTCATCTTTTCTGTATTCACCTCTCGCAAAAGCAACAAACTTATCATCTTGTAATCTTGTAAGCTCTACACGTGGAGGTAGGTTATCAACTAAAATGTAAGCAACCTTACTTAAAATATTGTTTGCTTCATCTTTTCCGAATGCATCAATTATATTAGAAAACTTATCTAAGTCAATATAGATTAGAGAAAATTCAGCAGCAGATGATCTTGAAATGTAAGTAGTAACATCCGCAATTAATTCATTCTTTTGAATTAGACCATCAATATAATTGATTGCTTCCTCTTGGAATTTCTTCTTTTCCTTCTTAATTGAACGGAAAATGAAGAAAGCAAGAGCGATTGTTGCAAGAACTGCAAATATCGCAACAAGCACATTTAAACCTAAATGTGTGTCAATATCATATCCAAATAGCATTCTATTTCCTCCTTCTATCTTGATTTTCTCTTCTTAGTCTTCGCAATTGGTTTAACGAATTCATCACCATTTCCAGCGTTTGCGATTTGTTCATTAATGTCATCACTTGATACTTGATAATCTTTATTATATTTATCAATTAATTTAAGTGTTTCTTCTTCATTAACTGGTTTACTAATTAAGTAACCTTGAATTACATCACAACCAATATGCGATAAGAAGTTCATTTGTTTTTCATTTTCAACACCTTCAGCAACAAGATTTAAATCTAGACCTAAGGCTAATTGAACGATACGTGTTACGATAACACGTGAGAATTTATCAGATGTAGCATCTTTAATAAAGTCTTTATCGATTTTGATTGTATCAACAGGTAAGTCTTTTAAGTACAACATTGATGAATAACCAATACCAAAGTCATCTAAGTGAATACCAAAGCCTTTTTCTCTTAAGATCTTTAGCTTTTCAATGATAACAGCAGAGTTTTCCATCAAGAATGTTTCAGTAATTTCAATAGAAATTCTTCCTGGTTTTAAATCATATTGATCAAAATAATTAATCAAATCATTAACGAAACCAGAGTGCAACAATTGTGCAGGTGAAACGTTCATTGAAATATGAATACCAGTGTCTTCAATCTTCTTCGCAAATTTAAATGTTTCTTCAATAATGATTTTACCTAATTCCATGATTAGGCCATTCTTTTCAGCCATCTTGATGTAATTTTCAACTTGTTCACGGAAATATTTAGGATTATTCCAACGAATCAAAGCTTCAAAGCCAACAATCTTACCAATACGTGTATTGTATTGTGGTTGGAAGAACATTATAAATTCTCTTTCTTTAACAGCAGTAAATAAGTCTTGTTCCATCAATTGGTCACGTGATAATGATTGACCAAATTCATTATTATAAATTGCAGTCTTTAATAATCTTGAGTTCTTAGCTCTTTCTAAGGCTGAATTTGCACAATCATAAATCTTATCTGCACTTAAATCAGCAGCTTTAGTACCTTCTGTACTATACATACCCATCTTGAAATCAATTGATGTCGCGAAGTTATCTTTGATATTGATAGGCTTTGATAGCATAGCACTTGCAGTCTTATTCCATTCAATGATTACATTGAAATCTCTAATTTCATAGAATAAGATAAAGAAGATACTTGTTCTAATATTATAAATCTTCGCTTTAAAATCTTCAGTAACAGCTCTTAAGACCTTAGCTTCTTCTCTTAACATTCTATCACCAGCACTAAAACCAAACATTCTATTGATCTTCATGAAGTCAATAAAATCGATGGCAACGATTGCGTATGTAGTAGATGCAAACTTAGGAGATGCTAATACTTCATTTAAGTCACGCTCTAAAATATATCTATTAGGTAATTTAGTTACATTATTATATAGAGCTATTTGACTATTCTTAATTTGTTCATAAAGTGATTGAGTAACATCTTCACCAACCAAACTAAATCCAAATAGAATCTTTAAAGGAACCATTCTAATATATAATTTATTATCTTCCTTATCTCTCGATTCTAATGTGAATGATTTTTGTTGTTTGATACGTTTCATTATTTCATCATCTAAGTCATAGAACTTAAAATCAAAAATATATTTATATTTTCTTAAACCCTGAATTGAATCAAGAGCACGTTTATTAATACTTCTAATTTTACCTTTTCTATTGATATTAATAATGAATGGTTTCGCAAAGAAGAATCTTAATCTATTACTCTTTAAATCTTGTTCTCTTCTAATATAGATAATACCAACTACTAATAATACAAGATTGATTAGTAAGAAAATAGTAATAAAGATAACAAGTAAAGCAGTTCTTAAATAAGCTACAGTATTAAGTACTAATGATTTTTCAACAACATATACTAAATTAAATGCGCCTTCAGATAGATCATTTAGAATAGGTGTATACACAAATAATGAATTAGCACCATCAAATGCAAGTAAAGTATATCCACCTTTTCTTTTTCCCATTTCTTCAGCAAGTTTATTACTTTCTTGTGTAGCAATATGAGAAGACACTAAAGAAGTCTCAATTAAAGTATTATTCTTTTGATAAGCAATTCCACAATTATTTTCAACAATTAAGAAATAATTATCAGGCATTTCACCAGTATTACTTAAAGTAGCATATAAATAATCAACTACATTAAAATATATAAACAAATTCTTAATTCTAAATACAGCATAGTTTGTAGTATCAGTATATGATGCATCAATTACTTCTTGCATTCTATAAATAGAGAAACTATATTTATAATACTCTCTATCATTTGCACCTTGAACATATTTATATTCTTTGTTATCTAAATGATATCCTAAATCAGTAGCATAACCAATTCGATAATCAATGCCTTCAATCACAAATTCATTTTGTCGACTTACTAAAGCATCATATCTTTCACTAATACTTTTTTCATTATTAGGATCAATTGATTCTACTAATTCAGAAAATCTTGCGAAGTCACGACCTACCTTTTGGTCAACTGTTAGACCAATTTGTTGGTCCATTCGCAAGATATTTTCACTTGCAGTGTCACTTAAATACCTATCGTTAATTAAACTATAAGCAAAAGCAAGAACACCGAAGATTAATGTTATTAATACAATAAAAACTATGTAAATTCTTAGTCTGTAGTTCTTCATTTTTTATCACCTTTACATAATAACTCATTCTCATTGTAGCACGATAAGATGTAAATGTCAATTATTTTATTAATTAGTAAAACACGAAAACTGTTATATTACAATACATATGAGACTTTTGTATATTGTATAAAACACAAAAATGATTTATACTCTTAATGAAGAAGAAACAGTCCAAATAATTCTTCAGAAAGGATATAAATCACATGGCTATTATAGCACACTTTCAATACTCTAGTAAAGAAAAATTAAGAATTGTTAATATGTATCGTAATGGGAGATTCTCTATTAACTCTATTTGTTCGAGATATCGCATCTCTAAAGCTACTTTAATGCGTTGGAATGGAAAATTTGATGGTTCTATTCAATCTCTTGATAATTTATCTCGTAGACCTAAATCAGCCCATCCTAATGCTCATACTCCAAAGGAAATAGAAAAAATAATTAATCTAATTAGACGCACTCCCCATATTGGTTTAACTGAACTTTATTCAAAATTAAGAG
>JAEEHM010000001.1 GCA_016280895.1 Bacillota bacterium | reverse complement strand
GATTGGGAAATAGAATTACTTTTTCTTTTATATGCTTTTATGTGTTTCATCTCAACAGGTTCTATACCCTTAGAATGATCAATTAAGATTTCCGTATTTATTCCAAATTCTTTGTATAATTTTTTCTCATCAATTTTAGTTATATCATTCATTGTGTAAAGACCTAATCTATTTAGTCTTGTCATATAGCCAGTAGATATCATCCAAAAATCAGATAATGGTTGATGATTACCCAATTCTTTTATGTATTTTTCTTCATCTAGATACGCAATATTATCTTTTTTATGCTTTGCGCTAATATCTAAAGCGATTTTTGCTAAATAAAGATTTGTGCCAATACCACATGTTGCGGTAATATGTAGTTCATCATAAATTTTCTTCATTAAGAACTTCGCAAATTTATTAGCATCAGTCTTATATAATTTTAAATATGTTGTTGCATCAATAAACATTTCATCAATTGAATATGGATGAATATCTTCAGGTGAAATATATCTTAAATATATCGCATATATTTTTGCAGCATATTCAATATATAATTTCATTCTTGGCTTTGCGACAATATAAGCAACATTTTTTGGTATTTCAAATACTCGACAGCGGTTTTTAATACCTAATGCTTTCATAGCAGGAGTGATAGCAAGACATATACTACCATTACCACGGGAAGGATCAGCCACAATTAAGTTTGTGTTAAAAGGATCAAGACCACGCATAGCACATTCTACTGATGCATAAAAGGTCTTTAAATCAATCACAAAATAAATTTTATTATTTTCCATAATTAAAATGCTCTCCTTTCCTTAATTTTATAAAACAATTAGGTAAAAAAAGATATTACTGTCAAGCAGTAACATCTATTTAATTTTAACGTAAACCTACCTTACGATATACCTTTGATAGTTTCTTTCTTGCTACATATGATGCTTTCATTGCACCTTCTTCTAATACTTTTTCAATTATTCCACTTGCTTGAATAGATGCAACCTTAGTTTGTAAGGAAGAAAGTTCATTACATACAATATCAGCTACAACTTTCTTGAAATCACCATAGCCCATGCCTTCACATTCTTTTTCAAGTGTAGAAATAGATTTTCCACTTAAGCAAGACGCAATTGTAAGTAAATTAGAAATACCAGGCTTATTAGCTGGATCATATTTAATATCACGACCTAAATCAGTAACAGCAGACATAATCTTCTTTCTTGACACATTTAAATCATCAAGTAAGTAAATTGTTCCCTTATCAGATTCACTCTTACTCATCTTCTTTTCTGGATTAGAAAGTGAAAATACCTTAGCACCTTGTTTACTAGTTAATGGTTCTGGAACCTTAAAAGTATCAGAATATCTTGAGTTAAATCTAATAGCAAGGTCACGTGTCAATTCTACATGTTGTTTTTGGTCAACGCCAACTGGAACATAATCAGGATCATAAAGTAAAATATCAGCTGCCATTAGGGCAGGATATAAGAAAATACCTGTTGGAATTGAATCTTTTTCACTCATATTTGCTGTTTTATCCTTATATTGAGTCATACGTGAAAGTTCTCCCATATAAGAATTGCAGGCCATAATATAGCCTAATTCAGCGTGTTCGTGAACATCAGATTGTTTGAAAAGGACAACCTTTTCTGGATCTAGTCCACATGCTAAATAAATAGATATTAAATCTTTAGTGTTTTGTCTTAACTCTTTAGCATCAATTGGTAAAGTTAGTGCATGTAAATCCGCAATAAAGATGTACATTTCATATTCATCTTGATATGAAATGAATTGTTTGATTGCACCGATATAATTACCAAGAGTTAATCTACCTGTTGGTTTAATACCTGATAACATTCTTTTCTTTTTAACTTGTTCTTGCATAATTGCCTCCTAATATAAAAAGTCCTCAAATTAGAACATCTAATCTAAGGACGAAATCTTCGTGGTGCCACCTTAATTCAAAAACAAAAACATTTGTTTTTCTCATTAGCTTTAACGCAAGCATACGTCTTCCCTACTTTAATTCAGGTCGCCCTAAAAGGCCCCATTTGTTTAAGTCGTAATTCTTATTTTCACCAGCCATAAGATCTCTTAAAATACTTCTTAATTTTACTTTCCTTTTTTTGGTTTAATTAATTATAAACTTTTTATTTGGATTTGTCAATAACTAATCACTCATATCATTATCAAGGGTAATATTAAAATTATAATTTGGATATACTTCTTCTAATTCTTGGATTATACTAATTTTTAATGCTTCTTTTTCCTTTAATTTGAAATCAATTACAATATCGAAAGAAATATATTTTGCATCAAAATTAACATAAAATCCATGCATTTGTAGTATTCCTTCATGCTTAAACACAATATCATGAACTTTAGTTCTTGCACTTATAACAGCTTCATCTTTAGTGTTAATTGAATAAATACCTACTGTATGTAATAACACATTAAATTTATTATAAATAAGTGCTTGAATTTCACGAGAAAGAATATCAATATCAGTAGCTGATAGATCATCACTTACCTCAACATGAACTGATCCTTGATAGCGATCTGGTCCATAATTATTAAGAACTAAATCATATGCTCCATTAACATTAGGAATTGACTTAATTTCTTTTTTAATGTTCTTAGATAAACTTCCATCAACTCTCGTACCAATAATATCACCAATAGCATCTTTTATCATTTCAAAGCCAGCTTTTATGATAAATAGTGATAATATAGCGCCAACATAGGCTTCAATATTAAACTTAAATATCATATAAATAAGTGCTGAAACTAAAACAGAAAATGATAAAATCGCATCATTTAAAGCATCAGTTCCAGAAGCCTTAAGTGAATCAGAATTAACTTGCTTGCCTTTCTTTCTAACATATAAGCCTAAAAATATCTTTACGATTACACCAAGAGCTAATACGATTAAAGTGACATACGAATAATCAACATCAGCTGGAGTGATTATTTTTTTAATTGATTCTACTAAGCTTGTTATTCCAGCATATAATACTAGTGCTGAAATAATACTTGCAGTTACATATTCAATTCTTCCATAGCCATAAGGATGTTTTTTATCAGGCTTTTTTGATGCAAGTTTAGTACCAATAATGGTAATTAAGCTTGACATACCATCACTTAAATTATTAATAGCATCAGTTATAATCGCAATAGATGATGAGATAAGACCTACAATTACTTTCGCAATTGATAAGAATATATTAGCAAGAATACTAATTATACTTGTTTTTACTACTTCTTTTTCTCTATTCATTTGCGTTTATCATCTTTTCTAATAATTTTTTTAACACAATTGCGTCTTCCATACTTAAATTTATACATTTTTGTTGCATCATTTCTTTAGGAACATCAATTGCTTTTTCTTTTAATTTATTGCCAGTTTCAGTAAGTTTTATAACTTGTACTCTTTCATCTGTACTATCTCTTAATATTTCAATATAGCCCTTGTCTTTCAATTTTCTGATTAAAGGAGAAATTGTACCTGTATCAAGATATAATCTTTTTCCTAAATCAGTAACCTTTATTTCATTTTCTTCCCAGATAACCATCATCGCAATATATTGAGTATAAGTAAGGTCATATTTTTCTAAAATTGGTTTATATCTTCTTATTACTTCCTTACTTGCAACATATAATGGAAAACATAATTGATTATCTAGTTTAAGTGCTTCATATTTTTCCATATTATTTTAATGCATTAAGAAGAATTGTTTTACTAGTTAAGCCAACAAAAGTTCTTACTAATTCACCATTCTTAAAAATTAATAATGTTGGAATACTATAAACATTATATTTTTCAGCAACTTCACTTACTTCATCAACATCTAATTTACCAACGATAATATCATCATTTTCTTTCGCAATTTCTTCCACAATTGGACCTTGCATTCTACATGGTCCACACCAAGTTGCAAAGAAATCAACTAAAACTGCTTTTTCCTTTTGACTAATAATTTCTTCAAATTTTTCTTTTGTTAAATGTAAAACTTCCATATTCTTCTCTCCTTATTTATTTTCATTTATATATTTTATTGCTGATAGTCCTGCTAAGCTTCCTTCATATACAGCCTTTCCTACTTGAAGTAGTCCACCTGTAATATTACCACAAGCATACAAGCCATCAATATTTGTTTTCATATTTTCATCAACTACAATATTATCATTTTCTACCATTAATCCCAACTTTTTCGCAAAATCAATTCCACCAGCAGAACCAATTGCGATAAATAGACCATCAATTTCAAATGTAGATCCATCTTCAAATTCAACATTTCTAATTTTAACATCACCTTTTATTTCTTTAATCTTTTTATCAATGACATTAAATTTAGTACTTCCATTTAATTTTTCACCATTTGTAAGTATTGTGATATCATCAGTGATATTATTAAGTTCATTCGCTTCACTAATAGCATATTCACTAGCACCTAATACTGCAAGTTTTTTCTTACGATAAAAGAAGCCATCACATATAGCACAATAGCTTATACCCTTACCTTCAAATTCAATTATGCCCTTAATATTAGGTCTCAATTTCTTATTACCAGTTGCAATTATTAAAGTTTTAGATGTATATTGATTATTTAATGTATTAACTTGATAATGCATATCCATATCAATTTTGATATCTAATACTTCTTCTTGCAATACATCTACACCTAAATTAATTGCTTGCTTAATTCCATTATTATAAAGATCATTTCCAGATATACCATCTACAAAGCCATAATAATTGTCGATTTTATGGGCTTTTTCCACCTGTGCTTCATTATAATACAAAACTAGGACTTTCTTATTTGCTCTTGCTAAATATAGTGAAGCCGAAATACCAGCAGGTCCTGCTCCCACAATAATGCAATCAAACATATTATTCTCCTAGTGCTTCAATGATTTTTGCTTCCATCATTAATGGACTTTCAACTGGTGATACTCTAAATATTACTTCACCATTCTTATTTACTAAGAATTTTGTGAAATTCCACTTAATGTCATCTTCTTCTTGGCAAGTAGTACTAAAGCTTTTAACTAATTTCATTGAAATTTTATGGCCAGTACCTTCAATAAATTCTTTTAATTTTGCACTCTTTAAGAAAGTATATAATTTATCTTCATTTTCACCATTAACATCAATCTTCTTAAATTGATCAAATGTAGTATTGTATTTAGCAGTACAAAATTCATGAATTTCTTCATCTGTACCAGGTGCTTGATGACCAAATTGATTGCAAGGGAAATCTAAGATTTCAAGTCCCTTTTCATGATATTTCTTGTATAATTCTTCTAATGCTTCATATTGAGGTGTAAAACCACAGCCTGTAGCTGTATTTACAACTAATAATACCTTTCCTTTATAATCATTAAGTGATACTTCACTATCATCTCTTCTCTTTACTTTTAAATCTAAATCATATAAACTCATAATTCTTCCTCCTTTATGTTGTTTACAATTATATTGTATACAATATTTATTTGTTTGTCAAGAAAAAAGATTAAATAAATTAATTTTTAATCTTTTTTTATGTTTTATTCAAATACATCACCAATTATTTTAAGTCCATTTGGTGACAGTTCTACCTCAGCACCAATTGGAAGTGATATGAATGGATATTCATGTCCAGATGGGAAGCCATATAATACAGGAATATCTAAATCTTTAAGTTCTCTTTTCAACATTGCTTCTATTGCAGCTTTATCGCTATCACTAGTAAAATAACCTAAAACTATACCTTTGCACTCTCTAAAAACATTAAAAAGTCTTAGTTTAGTCATCATTCTATCAACTGAATATGTAGCCTCACCAGTATCTTCTAAGAAGATAATTTTATCTTTACAATCAGGTAAATAATCTGATCCTAGTAGATGTACAAATAAAGATAGATTACCACCAATTAAAGT
>JAEEHM010000079.1 GCA_016280895.1 Bacillota bacterium | reverse complement strand
GCTGGTATGGCCCAAAAATATCTAAATATTGAAGGCTACATGGTAGGTAAAAAGGTATTTATCTTAGGTAGTGGTGATATTGGATTAATCATGGGTCGTCGTATGGTCCTTGAAGGTGCTCAAGTATTAGGTGTTGCTGAATTAATGCCATATTCTAATGGTTTAAATCGAAATATTGTGCAATGTTTGAATGATTACAATATTCCACTATACCTACATCATACAGTTAAACAAGTAATTGGTAAAAAGAGAGTTGAAAAAGTAATTATTTGTGAAGTCGATGATAATTTAAAATTCATTCCTGGCAAAGAAAAAGAATTTGAATGTGATACCTTACTTTTATCAGTAGGTCTACTTCCAAATAATCCACTGTTAGAAGATTTAGGTGTAAAAATGCATCCACGTACACGTGGACCAATTGTAGATGAATCTCTACAAACTAGTGTAAAAGGAATATTTGCGTGTGGAAATAGCTTACATGTTCACGATTTAGTTGATTTTGTAACAAACGAAGCTACACTTGCTGGTAAAAATGCTGCCCTTTATATTAAGGGTGAATTAAAATCAGGTAAGGAAATCAATATCATAAATGGAAATGGTATTTTATATGTTCTACCACAAAGCGTGGATTTAGAAAATATTGATAAAATCAAAATCAGCTTTAGAGTAAATAAGCCTTATAAGGATGTTAAATTAAATGTATATCAAGGAAATGAATTAATTAAGAAATTCCCTAAACCTTATTTAGTTCCTGCAGAAATGGAAAATATTTTAATTGATAAAGCTTTAATAAAAAATGATTTAGATATTAGAGTGGAGGTATGTGATGACTAAGAATCTTATTTGTATCGTATGTCCTCGTGGTTGCCATTTAACAATCGATGAAAATATGAATGTAAGTGGTAATACTTGTAAAAGAGGAGAAGTATACGCAAGAAATGAAGTAACACACCCAACTAGAATGATTACCTCAACTGTAAGAATTATCGGTGGTGAATTAGAAAGATTACCTGTTGCAACATCAGCACCTATTCCTAAAGAAGATATCTTTAAGGTAATGGCAGAAATTAATAAAGCATCAATCAATGCTCCTGTTAAAATTAAAGATGTTGTTATAAAAGATGTATTAGGACTTGGTGTAGATATTATCGCAACTAGAAATATCAATAAATTATAAGAATTTAAAAATTTATAAATAATTTATAGAAAGGAATTATTATGAACGTTTTACTAAAATCAGGAAAACTACTAGATGAAAATGGTCAATTAATCTCATCAGGCTTTGCGTTTGAATTAGTTAGAGAATATCGTAAATCTGATGTTGTTTTACATGCAAGATTAAAAGAAATAAATCGTTACAACATTGTATCTAAAGATTTTGCTTTATCAATTTCAATTAGTAGTTCATTAAATACTTCGTATGTTAGTTTATGTTTTAATGATTTTAAGAATGATAAATCATATATTAAAACTAAAATTCAAGTATTAAGAACAGGAAATATCGTAATGCCACCAGATTCAAGATCTGGTTCTATCGAATATGCAAAGAAAGATTTTAGTATTGAAGTTTATAATGATTATCGTGAAAAGAAAATAAGCTTTGCGCTTAAGGATATAACTAAAGGAAAAGATTTCTATTGTTATGCCCATATGGTAGAAACAACTAATGGAACAAGTGTTGTAGCACTACCATTTGATAAGGATGATGAATTCTTATACAATCAAAAAATAGATTGTTTAGCTGTTGATGGTTATGTAAATATTGGTTTTGATAAATATGAATTTCCAAAAGACACAAGAGCAAGTATTGATTGGATAAGAGGTGTTTATCCACAAGAAGAAATAAAATATAATTATGCTTGCTTATCATCAATTCAAAATGGTAAAGAAATTGGCTTTACCTTAGTTGATAAACTTGGTAATAATAAATATGCTACTTCCAATATGTTTTTCTATGATACACAAGCCTATAAGCTAAATGAAGTAAAAATAAGCCCTACTGCGCGTTTTAGACAAAACAGCAAAGATTGGGAAGTTAAATCTATTGATTCACAGGTTGATTTAATATTTAGTCCAAGTGAACATATTAATGAATATATTAAATCACTTTATGAAAGAATTAATCGTAGAATCATTTATGGTACATTTAGTGGTTATTTAATGTTTGATAAAGAAAAAGTAGAAGTTAATGATTTATTTGGTTTTATTGAAGTAAATTCATTTAAATATTAAAAATAATTAAGGATTAAATTTATTTTTAATCCTTTTTATTTATACACATTTTAGTAAATGTTTTCTTTATAATTAAAATTATTATAATAAAGTGGAAAAAATGCACATTTTATGCTATAATATGTCACATGGAGATTAAGTTTGCAATATGGATAAAAAAATAGTACATGACTTAAAACGATATGCATGGGTAGGTCAAATTGCGATAGCTACCGTAGTTACAATTGCGCTTGGTGTATTTTTAGGTTATTTTTTAGATTATTGTCTAGAAACTAATTATTTTATTATCATCTGTTCAATTGTGTTTTTGTTTATCGCAATCGCTAATTTCATTTATCATTTACTTAAATTAGCTAAAGGAAAATGATTTATACCGATAAAAAAGTTTTAAAATGTCTATTATTTTATGGTTTAATTGTAAGCTTAATTATTTTTATTTTAGAATTAATTATTCATTTAGGAATATTTAATTACACAATTAGTTTTATAATTGGTATTATTACATCCTTTATATGTTTTATGATTATGAGCTTTACAGTAACAAAGCTTACTGATAATCCGGAATCTAAAATAAAATTTTATGTATTCTCTTCATATTTACTCAGATTAATTATTTATGGAGTGGTAATGTATCTAGTATATATTTCCCCTCTTAAATATGGAGTATTTACTTGTTTCTTTGGTTTCTTATCAATTCGTATTTGTATCTTAATTGTGTACAACATAATTGAGAAAATTAATGATAATAAAAGAAAAATTGATAATTTGAATATTGATGTTTATATTAAAGATCAATTAAAAAAGCATAATATTTTATATGTAAAAGATTTATGTGAAAAATCACGAAAAGATTTAAGTGAATATTTAAATGAAGAAGAAATAAATAAAATAATTGAAGCATTGAAGGAATATGAACTCTTTATTAAGGGGGAATTAGAGGTGATAAAAGATGATGATGGCTCTTAGTATTAGCCAAATATTTAGAAATATTTCGCCTAGTATTAAATCTTCTATCATAATAACATTTATTTTAGCAATAATTTTAATTATTATTGGTATTAGGCTAAGAAAATATAAGCCAACAGATGAACCAAAGGGTATTATTATTGTGATTGAATGGTTAGTAGAAACAATGAATGAAATGTGTAAATCGACCATTGGAAAGAGGTATAAGAAATTAGCACCTTATTTAACCACAATCGCATTATTGCTATTTGTGTATAACATCTCGGGTTTATTAGGCTTTAGACCACCAACTGCAAGTGTCAGTGTAACATTTGCGTTTAGTATAACAACTTTTATTTTAGTTGAGGTCTATGGTCTTAAGAGTCAAGGTCTTGGTAAACATCTAAAATCATATTTAGACCCAATACCTTTATTCTTACCGATGAATATTATTTCGGATATCGCAATTCCTATTAGTTTAGGACTTCGTTTATTTGGAAATATCTTGTCTGGTCTTGTTATTATGAGTTTGGTTTATACAGTATTAGGCTGGGCTGCAGTCGCAATATCGCCGATACTGCATTTATATTTTGATTTATTTAGTGGTTTTATTCAAACATTAGTATTCTGTATGCTAACGCTTGTGTTTATTGCAGGTAAATTACCTGATGAAGAAGTAGATTATTTTGACAATATGGAGGAAAGTTAAAATGAAATTATTAATGACTATTTTAGAAGCTGCACAATTCAATTCTGAATTTATTAGAGGTATGGCATGTTTAGGTGCTGGTATTGCGATGGGTCTAGGTGCAATTGGTCCTGGAATTGGTGAAGGTATCGCTGCATCAAAGGCTTGTGAAGGTACTGCAAGACAACCAGAAGCTGCCAAACAAATCCGTTCTATCATGTTACTTGGTCAAGCTGTATCTGAAACAACAGGTTTATATTCATTATTAATCGCATTCTTATTAATGTTTGCAGTTAGATAAGAAGGTAAAAAATGAAAAAAATAAAGGTATTATTAGTATGTTTATTAGTTTTATCTTTATTATTCTTATCTGCATGTAATATTGATTCTTTCGGTGATAAGGCATCTAATTTTGTAAAGGATGGAATTACATTAATCAATGATAATATTTCATCTGAGACTGATAATACTGATACAGGTGATTTAAGTCCTGTTGATCAGTTTTTAACATCTACAATCGGTACTACCTTAATCGAAATGGCAATTCAATTATGTGCAACTTTAATTATTTTCTTAATTGTGAGATTCTTAATTTGGAATAAGGTTACAGAAATCTTAGAAGCTCGTAAAAAAATGGTACGTGATGCTGTAAAAGAAAGAGATGATGCTTTAGAAGAAGCTAAGCTTGCTCTTGCTGATGCCAACAAAACAAAGGATGAAGCAGTAAAAGAAGCTAATCGTATCATTGAATCTGCGAAAAAGCGTGGATACAATGAGGCTGAAGACATCAAAAATCGTGCTAACGCTGATGCTAAATTAAGAATTGAAAATGCTAGTGAAGAAATTGAAAGAATGAAGAACGAAAATATCGCTGATATCAAAAAACAAATCGTTGAAGTTGCTTATGCTATGGCATCTAAGATTGTGGAAAAAGAGATAGAAGAAGATAAATACGACATTCAAGTAGATAAATTTATGAAGGAAGATAAATAATATGGATAGTATTTGCTTATCTTATGCTTCAGCCTTAGCTAGTATTATTAAGGAAAATAAGAAGAATAATAAAGAAATTATCGAGGAATTAATTGCGATTTCTGAAGTTTTTGATGATGAAATATTAAAATTTCTTTATTCAAAAGTTATAAAAGCAAGTGATAAAAAAGAAGTATTAAAGAATTCTTTAAAAGATGTTGATGAAGATGTTTTAGCTTTTTTATATGTTTTAATAGATAATAATCGCATTAATTTACTTAATGGTATTATTGAGGCATATCAGCTAAAAGATAAGGAAAATGATGGTATTATTACTATCAATGTAAAATCTTCAAAGAAACTAAATGAAAAAGAATTAATTAGATTAAAGAAAATCATTTTAAAGAAGTTCTTTAATGATAATTTAGATAAAGAAATTGTGATTAATGAAATAATTGATCCAAGTTTATTACAAGGACTTGTTATCGAATATCAAAATAAGGTGCTTGATGCCTCATTAATTGATAAACAAGTAAGTTTAAAAGAATTTTTAGAAAAGTAGGTTATTATTATGGCGATTAAAATTAGTGAAATTAGTGCCTTAATAAAGGAACAAATTAAAAAATATAGTCAAGATTTAGAAACAAAATCTATTGGTAAGGTCATCAAAGTAGGTGATGGTATCGCCTTAATCTATGGACTTGATGATGCAATGTATGGTGAACTATTAGATTTTGGTAATGACGTTTATGGTATGACATTAAATCTTGAAAAAGATAATGTTGGTGCTATTATCTTTGGTGATAGTGATAAGGTTAAAGAAGGGGATTTGGTAAAGTGTACTAAAAGAATTCTTGAAGTACCAGTTGGTGATGCTTTACTTGGACGTGTTGTAAACCCATTAGGCCAAGCTCTTGATGGTTTAGGTGAGGTAAAAACAAGCACATATCGTCCAATTGAAAAGAAAGCAACAGGTGTAATGGCAAGAAAAAGTGTTAATACACCACTTCAAACTGGTTTAAAGGTAATTGATGCACTTGTTCCAATTGGTCGTGGCCAAAGAGAATTAATCATTGGTGACAGACAAACTGGTAAAACTGCAATAGCACTTGATACCATCATTAACCAAAAGGGTAAAGGTGTTATCTGTATTTATGTTGCTATTGGTCAAAAAGAATCAACAGTTTCATCAATTGTGGAAACATTAAAAAGATTTGATTGTATGTCCTATTCAATTGTTGTTAGTGCATCAGCATCAAATGCTGCACCACTATTATATCTTGCACCATATGCCGGTGTAACAATGGCAGAAGAATTTATGTTTGCAGGTAAGGATGTTTTAATTGTGTATGATGATTTAAGTAAACATGCGGTATCTTACCGTGAATTATCATTGCTTTTAAAGCGACCTCCTGGAAGAGAAGCATACCCTGGTGATGTATTCTATCTACATTCAAGATTACTTGAGCGTGCTGCGAAATTGTCTGATGATTTAGGTGGTGGTAGTATTACTGCCCTTCCTATCATTGAAACTCAAGCAGGTGATATTTCATCTTATATCCCTACAAATGTAATTTCAATTACAGATGGTCAAATCTTCTTACAATCTGATTTATTCTATTCAGGTGTAAGACCTGCAATTAATGCGGGATTATCTGTAAGCCGTGTTGGTGGTTCTGCGCAAATTAAAGCTATTAAGAAAGTATCAGGTACATTAAGATTAGACCTTGCATCATATCGTGAGCTAGAAGCATTTACCCAATTTGGTTCTGATTTGGATGCAATGACAAAGATGAAACTAGAACGTGGTAAACGTACAATTGAAGTTTTAAAACAAGGCTTACATGAACTTGATGATGTAGTAGATCAAGTAATCATTCTTTATGCATTAACTCATGGTGCCTTAGATGATATAAATGTTGAAGATATTTCTTCATTTGAAAAAGAATTAAGAAATTATACTGCAACAAATGAATTAGGACAAGAAATTAGAAAAATTATTGAAGAAACACATGATTTACCTAAAGATAATCAAATTGACGAATTACTTAAAAACTTTAAAGAGGAGCGTTAATTATTGTGGCATCTTCAATTAGAGATATAAAAGCACGTGTCAGTGCTACTAAAAAGACTGCGCAAATCACAAAAGCAATGAATATGGTATCCGCATCTAAATTAAAGGCTGCCCAAAATGCGACTTTATCATTTCGACCTTATATGGATAAGGTAGAAGATATTATCGCAAACTTAGCTTCAAGTGGTGAAAAATTAAATCATCCATTATTAGAAGTAAGAGAAGTTAAAAAAACTTGTTATCTTTTGATTACATCTGATCGTGGTCTTGCAGGTCCTTTTAATTCTAACATCTTTAAAACATATTTAAGACTTTCTAAGGATGAAAATAATGTTGTAATACCAGTTGGTAATAAAGCTTATTTTTATGCTAAATCAAGAAAACTAAATGTCTTAGATGATGAATTAATTAGTTTACCTGATGATGTTCCTTTTGATTCAATTTTATTATTAATATCTAAAGTAGTTAAAGCTTATTTAAAGGGTGAGTTTCAAGAAGTTATTGTAGTATACAATCATTTCGTGAACACCTTAAAAATAGAGCCAAGTACTTTTAGAATTCTTCCAATTGAAAATGATTTTGAAAAGGGAGATTTTAATAAAAATTATGAATTTGATGAAGAAATAGAAGCTATTTTAGACACTATTCTACCTTTATATTTAGAAAATGTGTTATATGGCTTAATTTTAGATTCAAAAGCAAGTGAACATGCAAGTAGGATGACTGCTATGAGTAGTGCTACTGATAACGCAAATGAAGTAATTTCTAAATTAGAAATTCAATATAATAGAGCTCGTCAACAAGCAATCACATTAGAATTAACTGATATTATTGGTGGTTCTAATGCGATAAACGGAGGAAATTAATATGGAAAATACAGGATATATTGTGCAAGTAATGGGTCCAGTAGTAGATGTTAAATTCGAAAAAGACATTCCAGCTATCAATAATGCTCTTGTTGTAGATAATAAGGGCCAAAAATTGGTACTTGAAGTTGCCCTTCATTTAGGTGAAGGCGTGGTAAGATGTATTGCGATGGATGCAACTGAAGGACTTTCTCGTGGTTTAAAGGTTAAAGATACTAATGCGCCTATTACTATTAAGGTTGGTAAAGAAACATTAGGACGTATCTTTAATGTTTTAGGAGAAACAATTGATAATAAGGGTGAATTAAGTGATAAGGCACCTAAGATGTCAATTCATCGTCCTGCACCTACTTTAAAGGACTTAAATACGAATGTTGAAATACTAGAAACTGGTATCAAAGTAGTAGACTTACTTGCTCCTTATATTAAAGGAGGTAAGATTGGTTTATTTGGTGGTGCTGGTGTTGGTAAAACTGTATTAATTCAAGAATTAATCAATAATATTGCGAAACAACATGGTGGTATATCAGTATTTTCTGGTGTTGGTGAAAGAACAAGAGAAGGTAATGACTTATACAATGAAATGAGAGAAAGTGGAGTTTTATCTAAAACTGCCATGGTCTTTGGTCAAATGAATGAACCACCTGGAGCAAGAATGCGAGTTGCATTAACTGGTCTTACAATGGCTGAATATTTTAGAGATGTTGAACATCAAGATGTATTATTATTCATCGATAATATCTTTAGATTTACCCAAGCCGGATCAGAAGTAAGTGCCTTACTTGGTCGTGTTCCATCTGCAGTAGGATATCAACCAACACTTGCTACGGAAATGGGTGCTTTACAAGAAAGAATTACATCTACAAAGGATGGTTCTATCACATCTATTCAAGCAATCTATGTACCAGCTGATGACTATACTGACCCAGCTCCAGCAACAACATTCTCACATCTTGATGCAACTACAAACTTATCACGTAGAATCGCAGAAGAAGGAATTTATCCAGCAGTTGATCCACTTGCATCAACATCTCGTGCACTATCTGCTGAAATTGTAGGTGAAGAACATTATGAAGTTGCACGTCGTGTACAAGCAATCATTCAAAGATACAATGAACTTTTAGACATTATCGCAATTTTAGGTATGGATGAATTAAATGAAGCTGATAAATTAGTTGTACATAGAGCAAGAAGAATTAAATTATTCTTATCACAATCATTCCATGTAGCTGAACAATTTACTGGTAATAAGGGTCAATATGTACCAGTTAAAGAAACAATTCGTGGCTTTAAAGAAATATTGGATGGTCTTCATGATGATCTACCTGAAGAAGCATTTAGATTTGTGGGTACTATTGATGAAGCTGTAGAAAAAGGCAAGAAATTAATGGCTGAAGTTGGTGAATAATATGGTAAAATTAAACCTTGTTACACCAAAACAAGAACTAATCAATGATGATTTTGATATTATCGTAGCTAAAGGTGATTTAGGCGAGGTAGGTATTTTAGAAAATAGAACACCGATTATTATTAAAATCACTGATGGTTATGTAAAAGCTGAAAATGATAAAGAAACAATTTTTGCAGCTGTTTCTAATGGCATTTTAGATAATTCTAATAGCATTGTTACTGTAGTTGCTGAAGAAGCATGCACTGCAGCTACATATGAAGAAGCTAAAGAAAAATTAGAAAAGATAAGAGAAGAGATTAGAAATTCTAATAAGGCTAAAAAAATAGATTTTGTAGAAGCGGAAAAGGAACTTGCGAAAGCAATCAAAGAAACTAAAGCTTCAAAAATTTAATATTTGATTTACATAAAAGTACTTTTTAAGAAAGTACTTTTATTTTATTTGTGCTTTTATATAAAATGTGTTATAATAAATTTTAGAAATAAAGGTAATAAATATGAAAGATGTAAAAAATAATTTTTATGAAACTTTAGATAAAAGTAAATATTCACCAATGATCAGACAATATCTAGATTTTAAACAAGATTATCTAGATACAATATTGTTTTATCGAGTTGGTGATTTTTATGAATTATTCTTTAATGATGCACTAGTAGGATCTAAAGAATTAGAAATAGTATTGACAGGTAAAGATGCAGGAGTTGAAGAGAGAGTGCCAATGTGTGGTGTACCCTTCCATGCAGTTGATGCTTATTTAGATACACTTGTATCAAAAGGCTACAAAGTTGCAATTGTGGAACAAGTAGAAGATCCATCTCTTGCTAAAGGAATTGTGAAAAGAGCTGTTACTAGGATTGTTACACCAGGAACAAATATGGATGTTAATGGAGATGATACAAAAGATAATAATTATTTAGTATCTGTATCTTTTATCAAACAAAGTCTTATTAAAGATAAATCATATTTTATTTTATCTTATGTTGATTTAACAACAGGTGAGGGTTATGTTACAAACATCCCTAATGATGAAAATTTATTATATGCAGAAATTATTAAATTGCACGCAAAAGAAATTGTTGTTGAATCATCATTTAATCCTTCAATTTTTGATAATTTAAGAAAAACATATAATTTTATGTTATCAATTGAAGATAATGATAATGTTCCTTCTTATTTTAAAACATTAATTGATAATTTAGATACTAATGAAGCTAAAAATTATTGTAGGTTATTAAATTATATTGTAAGAACACAAATGCGAACACTAGTTCATATGCAACATGTTATTAAATATGATATTAATTCTTATTTAAAGATTGATTTAGCATCAAGAAAGAATCTAGAATTATTAGAAACATTACGTTTTCAAAATAAGAATAATACTTTACTTTCTGTTTTAGATAAAACTGAGACTGCAATGGGTGCAAGATTCTTAAAGAAATCAATTCTTTTCCCTTTTATTGATAAAGATAAAATTTTAAGAAGATTTGATTGTATCGATTTAATGAAGAAAAATTTCTTATCAACTAAAGATTTGAGAGAAGAATTAGTAGAAGTATATGATTTAGAGCGTATTATTGGTAAGATTTCTTATGAAAGTGCTAATCCACATGATTTACTACAACTAAAGAGAAGCTTAGGTAAAATCACAAAGATCAGAAAATTAGTTAAAGATATTAAAATTGATAAATATTTTGATCTTGATTCTGACTTTGATAAATATATGGAAGTATATAATTTAATTGACAAATCAATTAATTTAGATGCTCCATTTAGTTTAAAAGATGGAAATGTAATTAAAAGTGGATTTAATAAGGAATTAGATGAAATTAAATTAATAAATTCGAATTCTAAAGAGTATATTTTATCTTTAGAAGCTAAAGAAAAAGAAAGAACAGGCTTAAAATCTTTACGTGTTGGATATAACAGAGTATTTGGTTATTATATTGAAGTATCTAAACTTCAAAGTGAACAAATCAAAGATGAATATGGCTATATTAGAAAACAAACAACTGCCAATACCGAACGTTATATTACCCAAGAATTAAAAGAAAGAGAAGCGATTATCTTAAGAGCTGATGAAAAAATATTAGAATTAGAAGCTAAATTATTTACGGAAATCAGAAATGAAATTAAGAAATATAGTCATGATATTCAAGTGCTTGCTAAAACATTAGCTGAACTTGATATGATGCAAGGCTTCACAAGAGTTGCTAATGAAAATAAATATGTAAGACCTAATATCAATGAAGATGGTGTCTTATCAATAAAAGAAGGTAGACATCCAGTAATTGAGGCTAATTTAGAAGAAAATTATATTCCAAATGATATTTATTTAGATAATGATAAATATTTAATGATTATCACTGGACCTAATATGAGTGGTAAATCAACTTATATGCGACAGGTTGCTTTAACTTGTATTATGGCCCAAATTGGATCATTTGTACCTTGTAAGAGTGCAGATCTTCCTATCTTTGATGCCATTTATACAAGAATTGGTGCATCTGATGATATCGTTTCTGGCCAATCGACATTTATGGTAGAAATGATGGAAGTTAATAATGCACTTAAGAATGCGACTGCTAATACTTTAATTCTATTTGATGAAATTGGTCGTGGTACAGCTACATTTGATGGTATGGCTTTAGCCCAAGCAATCATTGAATATATTCATGAAAATATTCATGCCAAAACATTATTTTCAACGCACTATCATGAACTTACAAAAGTATCAGCTGATTTAAGCCATGTTATTAATTGTCATGTAAGTGCTGAGGAAGTAAATGGGGAAATAGTATTTTTACATAAGGTAAAAGAAGGTGCTATTGATAAGAGCTATGGTATTAATGTTGCTAAACTTGCATCTCTTCCAACTGAAGTTATTATTAGAGCTTCTGATATTTTATCTAAGTTAGAAGAAAATGAAAAAATTGATACGAAGAAATTATCAATTAATAATTATGTTGCTCCTTTAGTATATGATTCAAAGAGTGATTTAGAAGTTTATGTTTTAAATGAAATTAAGAATTTAGATATTTATGAAATGAGTCCAATTGATGCAATGAATAAATTAAATGAATTAAAAAAGAAAATTAAGTAGGTGAATTATGGGTACAATTCAAGTTTTAGATGAGAACTTAACTAATTTAATAGCTGCTGGTGAGGTCATTGAGAGAGCTAAGTCTGTTGTAAAAGAATTAGTAGAAAATTCTATTGATGCTGGTGCGAAAAACATCAAAATTAAACTACAAAATGGTGGTTTGACAGAAATTAGAGTTATTGATGATGGCTGTGGAATGGATGCTAATGATGCATCAATATGTTTCTTAGCCCATGCAACAAGTAAAATTAAAAGCCAAAGTGATTTATTTAATATTAGAACCCTTGGTTTTCGTGGCGAAGCACTTGCATCAATTGTAGCTGTTTCTAGCTTTAATTTGAAAACATCAGTTGATGGCTATCATGGTGTAATGTTATCACTAAAAGGTGGAATTCCTTTAAGCAGTGCTACCTTATCGCATCCAAGAGGAACTGAAATCACTGTAAAGAATTTATTCTTTAATACTCCGGCTAGGCTTCAACATATGAAATCACCTAATGTAGAACTTGCATACATTACTGATTTTGTATCTAAGATGGCTATTGCGAGAAGTGATATTAGTTTTTCACTTTCTAACAATGATAAAGAATTATTACACACATCCGGAAATGGCAATCAATTAGAAACAATTAGTGAAATCTATTCTACAAGCATTGCGCGTGAAATGATGGAAATCTTTGATAATAATGGTTTATTTAAGGTAAGCGGTTATATTTCAAAAATATCAGTTACTAAATCTTCTAAAAATAACATCATTTTATGTTTAAATGGTAGATTAGTATATAATAAATCAATCGTGAATGCGATCAAAGAAGGCTATGGTAATTTATTAATGCCAAATAAATATCCAATAGCAGTGATTAATATAAATGTTGATCTGGGAATGGTTGATGTAAATGTACATCCGACTAAATATGAAGTAAGATTATCAGATGAAGCTAGGCTTAAAGATATGTTGATTAACATCATTTCTAAAACATTAGCTAGTTCTGATTTATCAGTTAATGTTACATATGATGATACTGATTTAGGTATTTCTAATTATGAAGAAGAAATCGAAGATAATAACACAATCAAAGAAGATGCTTTAAATAAAGCACAACTTGAAAAAGCAAAACAAGAAGAAATTGAAGAAGCTCAAACTTCTAATGCAATTCAAGAAGATAGAATTGTAGATACTCAAACGGCAATATCTAATCTTGATAATATTGATTTAGATGAAGATAAGGACGAAGAATTAGATGAAGATAATGAAGATTATGATGATGATCTTGATCATCTAGAAGATTATATCAATCCTGAAGTTTATCAAGCAACAGATGAAGATATTAATGCATTAAATGATTGGGATAAATATCAAGACGAAATTGAAGATATTCCATATGAAGATGAACAAATCGAAGAATATCAAAACCAAATTCAAGAAGATTTAAAGGATATTGAAGAAGAAAATGTTATTGAAGAAAAACCAGTTCAAACTGCATTAAATTTCTTAGATGAGGAAAATATCATTTATGATAATGATAAATCGAGACTTCAAAAAATGTATTATATAGGCCAATTATTTGGAACATACATCCTAGCGCAAAATGAAGACAATTTCTTCCTTATTGATCAACATGCTGCAAATGAAAGAGTAAATTATGAAAAGATTAAAAAAGAATTTATGAAAGAAAATGTAGCATCATATGATCTATTAGTACCATTCACATTAGAATTCTCTCCATCTGATAAGATTTTAGTTGAAGAATATATGGATGATATTAAGAAATTTGGTATTGAATTAGATGAATTTGGTTCTAATACCTATGTATTACGTTCAATTCCTATTTGGTTCTTTAGAGGTAAAGAAAAAGAATTCGCAGAAGAGATTATTAATCGAATCATTCATGCACCTAAGGGTCAAGATTTTAGAAAAGCTGATTTCTTAGACGATATTGCATCTACAATGGCATGTAAAAGGTCAATTAAGGGTAATGAATATCATACTTCCTTAGAAATCGAATATTTAATTGAAGAATTAGCGAAATGTGATAATCCATTTACCTGCCCTCATGGCAGACCAGTTATTGTGAAAATCACAAAAGCTGATGTTGAAAAATGGTTTAAACGGATTGTATCATGATTAAATTAATTATTATTTGTGGTGCTACAGCAGTTGGTAAAACGGACTTTTCAATTAAAATTGCGAAAAGAATAGGTGCTGAAATTATCAATGCTGATGCATCGCAATTCAAAAGATATTTAAATATCGGAACTGCAAAAATAAGTGAAGAAGAAATGGATGGTATTAAACATCATCTAATTGATATCATTGATCCTTGTGATGATTTTTCAATATCTGATTATCAATCATTAGCTAGACTTAAAATAGATGAAATTCATAAAGAAAATAAAAATATTATCATTTGTGGTGGTTCTGGTTTATATATTGATGCTTTAGTAAATGATTATCATTTAAATGCAGATAAAAGTAATCATAAATTAGATGATGAATTATATAATCAATATTCTAATGAAGAATTATATAAATTATTAGAATCATTAGATAAAGATTTAGCAACTTTAACTCATCCAAATAATCGTAATCGCGTATTAAGATACATTGAAAGAGCTAAATGTGGTGATTCAATTAAAAATGATAATAAAGCTCTTTATGATTGTATGTATTTATTCTTAAATAGAGATCGTGATGATTTATATAATCGGATTAATCAAAGAACTATATTGATGCTTGAAAATGGATGGATTGATGAATGCCTTGATTTAAGAAATAAGGGATTTGATTTATCTAAAATCAAAGAAATTGGTTATAAAGAGATTGGTGATTATTTAGATAATATTATTTCTTATGATGAATTAGTTGATTTAATACAAAAAGAGACTAGACATTATGCGAAAAGACAAATTACTTGGTTCAAAAATAAAACAATTCATCAATTAATTGATGTAAATAATTATGATATTGAAGATATAATTGAAAGAATTAATATATTTTTAAAGGGAGAAGAAAATGAAAAATAATTTTTTTAAAGCTTTAGAATTTATTTTAGTATTATTATCCTTAATTATTTTAAGTGGATGCAAAAAAGAAAAAGAATATGTAAGAATCTATTATTTAGATAGAGATGAAAATGTTGTATATGAATCTAAGGTTGAAAAAGGTGCTAAGCTTTCAGAAAATCCATATGTTTCCAAAGAAGAAGGAACTTACTATCTTTGGGATTTTGAAGCTGCCAAATTAGAATATAATTTAGATGAAATAAATGATATTGTGTGGATTTATGGTGATCTACAATATGTAGATGTTGAATATAAATTATATTATAATGATGAACTTGTTCATGAAGAGAGATTAAAATATAATTTAGATTACACATTCTATCCTGAGCTTCCAGAAAATGGGGTAAAGAAAGATGAAAGAAGAGAATGGAATAAGGATGATAAATATACATATAAGTGTGATATTTATTTAACTTATGAAATTGTGGAACCTACTTATGAAATCACATTTATGGATGGAGATCAAACAGTTCTTGATAAAATTGAGTATCAAAGAAAAGATGTTATTAATCTTCCAACATATGAAAAAGAAGGATATGAATTTATTGGTTGGTTCTTAAGTGATTTATCATACACTCCATATACTAAGGTAGAAAATATGAAGGGTAATTTATATTTCTATGCAAGATTCAATGAAATTGAATTACATGATACAATAACACTTCCTGAAGCTAAATATAATTTTACAGGTGTTAAAAAGACTGAAACATCAGTTGCTGGTGTTTATACTATCCAACCTGTATTTCCATCAGGGGTTGCAACAGGTGTAACTAATTATGATTGGACATCATCAGATGAGGCTGTTGCTACTGTTTCTCAGTGGTCTTCAATTACCGCAAAGGGTGCTGGTTATACTGTCGTTACTGCGACATTGAAAACTGATAAAACACTTACTATAAATGCACTATTTAAGGTAAATGTTGATGGTATTTTCTTATCAAGTCAAGAAGAAGCAAACACATTTAATGTGTATACAGTTAAATTTGTGGGTAAAAATGATGAATTAATCAAAGAATGTAAGATTAAAGAAAATGGTACCTTATCATATCCAACACCACCATCATATGATGGCTATGTATTTGTAGGTTGGGATAAGGATAATTACAATATTACTGAAAATACTACAATTAAGGCACAATATGTATCTTCAAGTGAAAAAAAGAATGAATTTGTAGGTAAATCATTCTCTATTATTGGTGATTCTATTTCAACATATCAAGATATTATCCCTGCTGGTTTTTCTTGCTTTTATCCATATCCAACTGCTGATGTATCAAATTACAACAGAACTTGGTGGATGATGACAATCAATCGCCTTGGTGGAACATTATTTTTAAATAATTCTTATAGTGGTTCATGTGTTGCTCATGACTCTACATCATCAACATATTTAAAATCTAGACTTAATTATTGTAACGTGCAAGGCCAATTTGCAGATGTTTGTTTGATATTTATGGGAGCTAATGATGCTGCATCATCAGTTGTTAGTGAGGCTAAATTTAAAGAAAGATATAAGATAATGTTGGATAATTTAGTAGAAATGGCACCAGATATGGAACTTGTATTAATGACATTGCCAATTTCTAAATTGTATAATAGCGAAAGACAAGCTGCATTTAATAAAATTATTTCTGATTATGCATTAGAGTATAATTTTAAGCTTGTTGATATAAATGCTGTAAACATTACTAATGATTTAGTCGACTCTGCACATCCAAAAACTTCAGGCATGAAGATTTTAGCTGATGCTATCGTGGAAATTCTAACAAAAAATGAATAAATTATTTAATATTTTAAAGAATAATTACTATTTTATTATTTATTCTTTAATAGAATTAATTCTTGCTATTTTACTTGTAATAAAAGAAGAGATATTTAATGATGTGAATTATGTTTATTATTCTTTCATTTTATTAAATTTTATCTTTTCTTTTATTCTTTTATTGAATCATAAGAATAAAAATAATTTATTCTTTTGTATAGCTTATTTATTTGCGATATTTGCAGATTTTAATTTAATAATATTAGGTGATAATTTATCCTTAGGTGTGTTTTTCTTTTTATGTTGTCAAATATTTTATATGTTGATGATTGGTATTAATAAAACACAATTATTAATCAGATTTATAATTATTATTGTATTAGAATTATTAGCTATTATTGTTACTAAAACTAATTATTCATTCTTAGTATTTATCACTATTGTGTATTTTTCTACCTTTCTTGCAAACATCATCTTTGCGTTTATTAATAAATTCAATATAATCTTTATAATTGGTATGATTTTATTTATCTTATGTGATGTTTGTGTCGGAATTTCTAATTTTGAAATGTTCGAAGGGGAATTTGCGAATCTTTTAGGTAGATTAATCTATTATTTCTATCTTCCTGGTTTATACTTAATGAGTGTTGGAATGTATATAAAATCAAAAAAAAGAAGTAATTTAAATTAGAAGTAATTTAAATTGGGACAAATTTAAATTGGAAGCAATATAAATTAGAGGTAATTTATGAATAAAAGAAAATATATCAAAGAACATAATATCAATCCAATAACACTTATTGTTGCATCAGCCTTAGATAATGGAAAAATTGGGATTAAATACCAATCATTAAAAAAAGGATCTTATGTATTGATATTTAGAAATGAATATTTTAAAGATGATATTTATTTATTTCCAGAAGAAATAAAATGGGATTTAAAAGATTATGATTATGTTAAAAAGGATAATCCTTTTTATGATATTAGCTTTTATTCATGCTATGCAGAGCTTGATTTAAAAGATGCTTTAGGAATTAAATTTGAATATATTATTGTATCTGGTAAATATCAAACAGAAATAAGATCTTTTGAAACCCAAAATAATTTAAAGAAGTGGTCTTATTATTCCTTTGTGGATTTCCAACACGGTTTTAATGATGTAACACATAAATT
Organism: Bacillota bacterium; assembly: GCA_016280895.1. Taxonomy (GTDB): domain Bacteria; phylum Bacillota_I; class Bacilli_A; order ML615J-28; family CAG-698; genus RGIG3506. The sequence goes on along the minus strand of JAEEHM010000079.1, from coordinate 42,749 downwards.
AATCAATAATCTAAAAAGCCTTAAAAAATGCAATTTAATGCTGTGTAGTGGTGATTTAACTGGAACATCTGCGAATTATTATGAATGGCAATGGTTACTTGATAATAATGATTCATTTAGCGATGTTTTATTTAATAGTGCTGTTGGTGACCATGAATACTGGGCTAAATATGAAGTTCATGCATCAATGTTTAAGGAACCAATTCCTTATTTAAATATTATGCCTGCAGCTAATAATGGGCCTGATTTAGAAAAAAATAAAACATATTATTTTCTTTTCAACAATTGTTTGTTTGTATTTTTAAATACACAGGATTCTGATACTGTAGATAATGAAAATATTCAAAATCAATTAGTTTGGTTTAAGGAAGTAGTAAATAATAATAAAGGTTTATATGATTATTTAATCGTATATATGCATAAATCAATCTATGGATCATTTGAAAATGACACTAGAGTAAGAAAAATGATGCGACCAATGTTTTATCCGATATTTGATGAATGTAAGGTTGATGTTGTATTTTCAGGCCATGATCATCGCTATTCAAGAACTCATGCTATTAAAGATGATAAATTAAATCAAGATGGCACTTATTATGTTGATTTAGGCTCATCTGGAAATAAAAGAAGAGTATATGAAGAGGAAGTTGATAAGGATCCTCTATGTGCTCGTGTTGTAAAAATCAAAGAAGAAGAACTCGCAATTGGTGCTATTGTGAATGTTGATGTTGATAAATTATCAATTGATATTTATGATCAAGATTTAAATAAGGTAGATTATCTAGAAATATCAAAAAAGAAAAGATAAAAAATTTAAAGAAATATCAAAAATGTATTGATATTTCTTTTTTTAAAGTTTATACTATTATTTGATTTTTATGGAGGTCATAAAAATGAATGATAAATTTAATAAAAAAGAAATAAAAATAATTGATGGTGAAATGTATTATTATGGCTTTAATCTTACCGATTTAGCAAAAAAATATGGTACACCACTTAAAATTACCTTCCTTGATTTAATTAAGGATCGAATCAATGAATTAAAAAGCTCTTTTGATTCAGTAATTGAAAAAGAAGGATATAAGGGTAAATTTATTTATCTAAACGCTAATAAAGCAAACTATGGTGGACTAGAAATCAAAGAAGCCTTAGAGCATGCTGATGGTATTGAAACATCAAGCTATTTAGATTTAGTTTTATCAAGCGATTTAATAAAGAAATATGCTAATAATAAATTATTATATTCTAATGGATATAAAGATGATAATTATTTAAAAGAAATATTAAAGGTAAATAAATCTAATATTGATTATACTTGTATAATTGATTCAATTGATGAATATGAATTCTTAAAGAAATATGCTAAGAATTTAAAGATTGGTCTTAGAGTTCATCTCCCAGCCTTATATTCTGAGGAAGGCGAAGTAATTAAAAATGATCGATTTGGTTTAATGAATGATGAAATCGATTATATTTTAGCTGATTTAAAGAATAATCCTAATCTTATTATATCAACAATTCATTTTCACCAAAGAGGAATGGAATTTGAAAAAGATAAATTCTTAAAAAATATTCATCTCGCATTTGAAAATTATTATGTGAAAGCCGCTAAATTATATGATTCAGTAATTAATTTTGATATGGGTGGTGGTACACCACTTTCAGCATATCGCACTTATGATTATAATGAATTTGCGAGTGTTTTAATTAAAGAATTAAAGAGCTTAGCATCAATTTATAATGTGAAAGAGCCTAATATTATTTCGGAAAATGGTCGTTATACAGTAAAAGATTCAGTTGTTAATGTATATAAGGTTGTTGCTTATAAAGAAACTGATAGAGATTTTAACGATCCTAAAAATACGAAAAAGTTCTATCCTTGGTATATTTTAGATGCTTCATTATTGATTGCACTTCCTGAAATGTATGCTTTGGGCGAAGAAATATTAATTGAACCGATCAATAATTTGAATAATGAGATGGTTGAGGCTCGTCTTTCAAGTATTACCTGTGATTGTGATGATGTCTACTTTGAAAAAGATAAAGGATTTATTGAACTTCCTAAATTAGAAGGAAATGATCAATATGTTGCTTTACTTGGAACAGGTTCTTATCAGAATTCGATGAATGGTAAGGGTGGCGTTCATCATTGTTTACTTCCTGAAGAGAAGGATTTAGTAATTTACACTAAAAATAATAAATTGAAATTCTTAGTTAGAAGTGAATTACAATCATATGATGACATTAAGAAATTAATGAAATTAGATATTGAAAAATAGATTTGAAGCACAAATAATCTTTGTGCTTTTTATTAATTTATGCTATAATATATAAAGTTGTAGGAGTTATTATGATTAGATTACAGAAATATTTGGCGATGTGCGGTGTTGATAGCCGTAGAGCCTGTGAAAAAATAATTCAAGAAGGCAGAGTCAAGGTAAATGGTGATGTCATCATTGAAATGGGACATAAGGTGTCAAGTGATGATTATATTACCTTAGATGATAAAGAGATTGTAGCAGTTCTCGATAAAAAATATTATGTGATGAATAAGCCAAGATATTATTTATCAACTGTAAAAGATCCAAAAGGCAGAAAAACAATCATGGATTTACTTGATGATGATATTAAAAAATATCGCCTATTTCCTGTTGGTAGATTAGATTATGATACTAAGGGTGTATTGTTACTCACAAATGATGGCGATTTTATGAATATGCTAGTTGGTCCGAGATCACATACAGAAAAAGAATATTTAGTTAGGGTCAAAGGCATTGTGAGAAAAGAAGATATTTTAAAATTATCACGAGGAACAATTATTAACGTGCAAGGGGAAAAAGTCAAAACAAGACCTTGTAAAGCATATCTAGATAGTATCGATAGGATTAATAATTCTTCCCTAATTGGTATAATTATTGAAGAAGGTAAATATCATCAAGTCAAAGAAATGCTTAAAAGTATTGGCTATGAGACAATCAGATTATCCCGTATTAGATTTGGTCGTATTACCTTAGAGGGATTAAAAGAAGGGGAAATTAGAGAACTTTCTATTCATGAGGTTAAATCTTTAATTGGTGATGCTAAATCTAAATCACAAGAAATTTAAATTTTGTGTAAAATTTTGAATATTTTTTTATTGATATATTAATTAATATATGATATAATTAGCAAGTAGTATTTTGTTTTGAGGTATGCAAATGAGTTTTAAAATTGCGATTGATGGTCCAGCTGGTGCTGGTAAGAGTACGATTGCGAAAGCAATAGCAAAGATTTTAAATATTGAATATTTAGATACTGGAGCTATGTATCGTGCAGTTGCCTTTAAAGCTATTCAATTAGGTATCGATTTACATGATGAGGAAAAGTTCTCATTTGTGAATGATACAGAAATTGACTTCATTAATGGTCGCCTTCATTTAGATGGCAATGATATTAATGATTTAATTCGCACAAAAGAAATTGGCGATGGTGCATCCCTTGTTTCTACTTATCGTGTTGTAAGAGAAAAATTAGTTTCTGAACAAAGAAAGATGTCAGAAGCTAAAAGTGTTATCTTAGATGGTAGAGATATTGGTACTGTTGTATTTCCAAATGCAGAATTAAAGATTTATTTAATTGCGTCAGTTGAAGTAAGAGCTGAAAGAAGATTTAAAGAAAGAGAAGAAAAGGGCAACAATCCATTCACTATGGAAGAAACAATCGAAGAAATTAAGGCTCGTGACCTACAAGATTCTACAAGGGCAATAAGCCCATTAAAAAAGGCAGCAGATGCTGTCGAAGTGGACACATCGAATATGTCAATCGATGCGGTTATACAAGAAATAGTTCGTTTAGTAACAGAAAGAGGTTTGAAAATGGAAGACGTTAAAATCGACGTAAAGAATGAAGAAAAAGTTGAAGAATCAACTTTAGAAAATGAAGAAAATGTAGAAGAAGCTCAAACATCTGAAGATGTTCAAGAAGAAGCTCAAGAAGCTCCAGCTGAAGCAGAACAAGAAGCTCAAGAAGAAAAAGCACTTCCTACATTAAAAGAACTACAATTAGTAGAAGGTACAGTTAAAGAAACAATTCCTGCTGAATCTGAAAAGAAGGATAAAGAAGGAAATGTTGTTAAAAAGGCTAAAGAAGCTAGAGTTTTAATCCAATTAGATGATGGAAATGAAGGATACTTATTCAAGAAAGACGTTCCAGGAATCAATAGTGATGAAGACTTATTTGATGAATTTATCGAAGGCGATAGAGTAAGATTAATCGTTAAGAAAGTTTACAATGATGGCGGAAAAGTTATTTTATCTGCATCACTTGTAGAAAAGAGAGATAATCTATCTAAGTTCGAAGAAGTTATCAAGAATCATGGTACTTTCAAAGCTAAGGTAGTAAAAGCAATCCAAGTTGGCTTAATCTTAGAATATGATGGATATTCATGCTTACTTCCAACTACACAAGTTGCAGCTAATGAAGAAGAATTAGCATCACTTGTTAATACAGAAATGGAAGTTGCGCCAATTAGAGTTGATTATAATAGAATCCGTTTAATCGTATCTCAAAAAGTTGCTAATGCTATTGAATCAAGAGCAGCTAAAGATGAATTCTTAAAGAAGATTAAACTTAATGATGTTTATGAAGGTACAGTTAAGAATATTGAATCATATGGTGCTTTCATTGATTTAGGCGAAGGTGTTGAAGGTTTACTTCATATTTCTGAAGTTGAACATAACCGTATTGTGAAAATAGAAAAAGTATTGAAGGTTGGCGATAAGGTTCAAGTTAAAGTTATCAAATTAGATGATGAAGGCCATATCGGACTTTCAAGAAAAGCATTACTTCCTAATTATTGGAAAGACTTCATTGATGCTAGTGAAGTTGGTCAAGTTGTTAAAGGAACTGCAACTGAAATTAATAATGCTGGTGTAGTTGTTGCTTTAACTGATCAAATCCAAGGCTTCTTACCAAAGAGTGAAGTTAGTTGGAATAAAGACCAAGCTATTGAAAATGTAGTTGAATTAAATAGCGAAGTAGAAGCTAAGATTATTGAATTAGATTTAAATAAAAAACGTGTTATCCTATCTGCTAAACAAATGACAGAAAATCCATGGGAAACTCTATCATTAAAAGCGGGTGATGAAATCCAATGTAAGGTATTAAAAGTTACTGAAGATGGTGTTAAATTCTTATCAAATGGTGTAACAGGCTTCTTACCAAAGGTAAATTATGGCGAAAAGACTGAATTTGCTGAAGGTGAAGAATTTAGCGCAAAGGTTCGAATCTTTGATGCTTCTAAGAATAAGCTTTCTGTTTCTATGAGAGAACCTAAACCAAGAGCTGAAAGAGAAAACAGAAAGCCTAATAATGAAGTTAATAAGATGCTAAAGAATCAAGATAAGATTGGTTCTACATTTGGTGATTTCATTAACCTAGACGACTATAAATAAAAATATTAATCGATAGGTGAGAATGATGAATATACGTGGAGTTGTGGCTATTGTTGGCCGTCCAAATGTTGGAAAATCTAGTTTATTTAATCGTATTATCGGTGATAGATTGTCGATTACAGATGATGCTAGTGGTATAACTAGGGATCGTATTTATGGAAGAACTTCATGGTTAAATCAAGAATTCTCAGTTATTGATACAGGAGGGATCATCTTAAAAGATGAGCCCTTTTCTAAAGAAATAAGAGCCCAAGCAGAACTTGCAATCGATGAAGCCGATGTTATAGTGATGGTAGTTGATGCCAGAGCTGGTCTAATTAAAGAAGACCGTGATGTTATAAAAATCTTAAATAAATCAAAAAAGCCAGTTATCGTTGCTGCTAATAAGGTAGATGATGGCTCACTTCAAGATTTGATTTATGATTTTTATGCCCTTGGTGTGGATGAAGTAATAGCCGTATCAGCAGTTCATGGAATTGGTGTCGGTGATTTACTTGATTCAGTTATTCAAAAACTACCTGAAAAAGGCAAAAAAGAATATGATAGTGATACTATCAAATTCTGTTTTGTGGGTCAACCTAATGTTGGTAAAAGCACACTTACAAATGCGTGCTTAGGTGAAAATAGAGTAATCGTGTCAGATATTCCTGGTACTACAAGAGATGCAATCGATACTAAATTTACCCGTGATGGTAGAAAATATGTTGCTATTGATACTGCAGGTATCAGAAAACAAGGAAAGATCTACGAAAATGCGGAAAAATATTCAGTACTTCGTGCAATTTCTGCCATTGAAAGATCTGATATTGCGATTGTTGTGTTAGATGGCACAAAGGATGTAGAAGAACAAGATAAGAGAATTGCAGGTTATGCAAGAGAATATAATCGTGGCTTAATTATTGTTGTTAATAAATGGGATATGGTTAAAAAAGATTCCAAAACAATGCAAGAATATTCTGAAAAAATCAGAAATAATTTCTTGTTTATGGATTTTGCGCCAATTGTGTTCACATCAGCAATCAATAGAGAAAGAATTCATATCTTACTAGATAAAATCTTATTTGTGTATGAAAACTTTAAACGCCGTGTAAGTACAAGTACCTTAAATGATGTGCTTCAAGATGCAGTATTGATTAATCAACCTCCAATTTTTAATGGTAATCGATTATCTTTATCTTATGCAACTCAATCTGATATTATGCCACCTACATTTGTGCTCTTTGTGAATAGTGAAAAACATATGCATTTTTCATATTTGCGATATTTAGAAAATCAAATCAGAAAAACCTTTGAATTTGAAGGTAGCCCAGTAAAATTTGTGTTACGTAAAAAAGATTTAGAATAGTAGGTGAATTATGACTAAAGTTGATTATATCAATCGTATATATGCTGCATCTGATGAAAAAGTATTAAAAAAAGATATTGTTTTTACAATGAATAAATTATTTGAACTCATGGCTGAAGATTTAAAAAATGGTGAAAAGATTACAATATCTAATTTTGGTACATTTGAAGTATCAGAAACAAAACCAATGAATATCTATAGCCCATATGATGGTAAGTTGCTAGAAAATGTTGTTCAAAAAAGGATTCATTTTAAAGCATCTAATAATTTGAAAGAGAAATAAAATGAAAATAATACTTGCTACTCATAATGATAAGAAATTAGAAGAAATTAGATTCTTATTTGTGGATACAGATATAGAATTTACTTCTTTAAAAGAATTAGGCCTCAATGAAGAAATTGAAGAAAATGGTAAAACATTTAAAGAAAATGCATATATAAAAGCATCTTATATTCATAATTTATATAAGCTTCCAGTAATTAGTGATGATTCTGGTTTAGAAGTACATGCTTTAAATAATGAACCTGGTATATATTCAGCAAGATATGCAAATGGTAATTATGATTTAGCTATGGATAAAATCATCAAAAGATTAGAAGGAAAAGATGATCGATCAGCCGATTTTAATTGTAGTATCTGCTTTATTGATGAAGAAGATAATGTTTATTATTTTGAACGTAAATGTTATGGCGAAATTGGTTATGAAAAAGCTGAAGGAAGAGCTTTTGGTTATGATCCTATTTTCTATTATCAAGGTAAAAGTTTTGCAACTTTATCCTTAAGTGAAAAAAATAAGATTAGTCATCGTGGCTTAGCATTCAAAGACTTTTATGATTTTATCATTAAAAAATACAAAAAATAATAAAAAATTCTTTACTAAATCTTTATTTTGTGTTATAATATATGAGGTTGTGTAGAAGGGAGATGATTTTGATGCCAAAAACAATCGTAAGAGAAAACGAAACTTTAGAAGATGCTTTAAAAAGATTTAAGCGTGATGTATCAAGAGCTGGTACCCTTGCAGAACTTAGAAAGCGTGAATATTTCTTAAAACCAAGCGATATTCGTAAAATGCAAAAAAGAGCAATGAAAAAGAATCGTTATAGATAATTTAAAAATGCTTCAAACTGATGTTTGGAGCTTTTTTATTTATAAATATTTGTCAATTATTTGAAACTAAGTAAATATTATGATATAATTAATAAAGTAAAGGAAGATTCTATGGAATATAAAAATATCGAATATAAAAATATTTATACAATAAAGAACGAATTTAATGAAGCAAAAATTTTAGGTGCTAATAATAATAATTTAAAAACAATGGAAGAGATGTATCAACATCCAATTATTGTATCAAGATCAATTGTCTCTATTCCTGTTGATAGGGATGAAAAAGAAATAGTATTATTATTTGAAACATTGGAAAAAATATTAAATGCTTCATTTTCTTTATCTTTAATTGATATTATCAATATTATTAAAAGTATAAAAAAAGATGAAATTGATGAATTATTGCATATTTATTTAAAGAAAGAATTAATATGTACTTTATCAAATTCAAAAGCAATTTATCCGAAAACTATCAATCAATCTTTATATTTACATGCTTTAAATAATAATTCAATAGTTTTTGGTATTGGTCCTGCTGGTACTGGTAAAACATACATTGCTGTATTATATGCCTGCAATTTATTAAAGAAGCAAGATATCAAAAAGATAGTACTTGTAAGACCAGTAGTTGAAGCTGGTGAAAAATTAGGATTTTTACCAGGTGATATCAAGGAAAAGATTGATCCATATCTAATCCCTTTATATGATTGTTTAGAAGATGTATTTGGAAAAACAAACGTAGAAAAGATGATTGAAAAAGGTATTATTGAAATAGCACCACTTGCATATATGCGAGGACGTACTTTAGATAATGCTTGTATCATTTTGGATGAGGCACAAAATACAACCCAGATGCAAATGAAGATGTTTTTAACAAGATTAGGTTTTAATTCAAAGATGATTATTACTGGTGATACTAGCCAAATCGATTTAATGAATAAGAGTTTATCTGGTTTAATCGAAGCTAGTAGAATTTTAAGAGATATTGATGGAATTAAATTCATTAATTTTGAGAAGAGTGATGTAATGCGTAATCCTTTAGTTTATAAGATTATTGAAAAATATGAGGAGAAATAGATGAATATCAATGTTTTTAATAATTATAATAAAGAAATAAAATTTGATTATGAAAAAATCATTGATGTATTAAAGAACAAAATCGAAGAAAGATTTAATACAACAAAGGATGTAAGCTTAATCTTAGTTGATTTAGATGAAATCCATAATATTAATCTTCAATATCGTCATCTTAATCGTCCAACTGATGTTATCTCATTTGAAGAAGATGAAGAAGATTATTTAGGAGAAATATTCATCTGTATCGATAAGGTTTATGAACAAGCAATTGAATATGGACATTCAAATGAAAGAGAATTTGCGTTTTTATTATGTCACGGCTTACTGCATTTACATGGTTATGACCATATGAATGAAAAAGATGAAAAAATCATGTTTGCCCTTCAAGATGAAATATTAGATGAAACTGAATATAAAAGATAGGAATAATTATGGAAAATATAAGAGAATTATTAATTAATAAAGCCTTATTAGCAAGAGAAAAAGCCTATGCACCATATTCTAAATTTAAAGTTGGTGCATCCCTTTTAACAAGCGATAATAAAATATTCACTGGCTTTAATATTGAAAATGCGTCATATTCACTTTGTATGTGTGGCGAAAGAAATGCGATTTATAATGCATATTTAAATGGATACAATAAAGATTCAATTAAATCAATCTGTATCGTAGCTGATACTGATGGCGTTGTTAGTCCTTGTGGTGCTTGTAGACAGGTTATGTCAGAATTATTAAACAAGGATACTGAAGTCATCTTATGCAATATTAATAAAAAGACAGAAACATATAAGGTAGGAGATTTATTACCATTTAGCTTTAGTGGTGATGATATGAAAAATGTTTAAGAGTGGTTTTGTTGCTATAATAGGAAGACCTAATGTTGGAAAAAGTACCTTACTTAATCAAATATTAGGCCAAAAGATTTCAATTATTTCATCAACTAGCCAAACTACAAGAAACGCTATCAAAGGAATATATACTACAGATGATGCACAAATAGTATTTGTGGATACTCCAGGCATTCACAAATCAAAGAATTCCTTAGGTGATTTCATGAACAAACAATCATTTGATTCTTTAAAAGAAGTTGATTGTGTAATCTGGTTAATTGATGCAAGTGAAGAATATGGTAGTGGTGATGAATATTTAAAAAATTTAATTAAAGATTATGATTTACCATTAATTGTAGTATTCAATAAAATGGATTTAATTACAGATAATAATAAATTTGAAGAAAATAAAAATTTATTCTTAAATGATTTAAATTATGAAAAAGTAGAATATATTTCTTCCACAAACAATCAAAATATTGATTTATTATTAAATGATTTAAAAGAAATATTAGATGAAGGACCTCAATATTATGATGCTGATCAAGTAACAGATGTATATGAAAGATTCATCATCTCAGAAATCATTAGAGAGAAAATTTTCTATCTCACAAAAGAAGAAGTTCCCCATTCTGTTGCTGTCGAAATTGAAGAGATTAAGGAACTTGATGATAAGGTAGAAGTATATGCTTGCATTGTTTGTGAAAAAGAATCACAAAAGAAGATATTAATTGGTGAAAAAGCATCAATGATTAAAAATATTAAAAAATTTAGTAAGATTGATATTAAGAAATTGATGCAAAAACCAATCTATTTAGAAATATTTGTGAAGGTTGATAAGGATTGGCGTAATAATAAAACAAGTTTAAATAGATTAGGATATAAGAATAGTAGGTAAAATATGGAATTAACGGAAGGAATTATCATAAAAACAATCAATTATAAAGAATCATCGAAATTGATTTATATGATTACAGATCGTGGTTTAGCATCCCTCGAGGTAAAAGGTGCTAATAAAATAAATGGTCATTCTCATCTTTATGCTAATTTACTTTCTAAAATTGCGTTTTCTGAAAATAAACATTTCTTATCAAGTGCTAAGGTTTTAGATAATTATGTTAATATAAAAAATGACTTTAATCGCTTAGAAGTTACATTAAAAATCTTAGAATTATCTTATACCTTAATCGAACATATCACTGATTTTGAAATATATTATCATTTCTTAAGTGAAATATTAGATTTAATCAATAATAAGGATAATTATTTATTCTATGAATCAATCTTTTATATTAAAACTTTATATCTATTAGGTATAGCACCTTCTTTAAATGCTTGCGTAAATTGTGGTAAAAAAGAAAATTTATTAGGCTTTGTGTTTTCAAGAGGAGGAATGATTTGTAGGAACTGCTACAAAACATCAGATTCAATTTATGATAAAGATGTAACTGTTGATATTATCAAATTATATTATACTAAACTTGATGCTTTAAAGGAAAATGAATTTGATATCAATTATAATGGAATAAAAGATTTCTATATCAGATATTATAGTGATTATTTAGGTTATAATTCAAAATCCAAAAATATTTTTGATAAAGTGAAATGAAAGCTTATTTGATAAGCTTTTTTCTTTACAATAATTTTATAATTATTTTTAAAAAAGAAGTGAAATTGAGGCTCAAAAGTGGTATAATAGTAAATGAATTAATTTGGAGGAAAATACATGTTTAAAAAAATAGGTGGAATCCATATTGGTGAATATGATGACCATAAACATATCAGTGACTATAAAGAAATTTTAGATTTTTTAAGTCCTGAATATATTTATGTTCCTCTTGTAGAAAGTGGTTCTATTTGTGAAGTGAGAGTTAATGAGGGAGCCCATGTTGATATTGGTGATGTGGTAGCTTTCCGTACTGGTAGATTTGCGCTTCCTGTACATTCATCTATTTCTGGTACTGTCGTATCTTGTAATAAGAAGATGTGGCACAGTAGTGGTAAAATGGTTGATTGTATTCAAATTAAAAATGATTTTAAAGAGACAAGAAATGAAGAATCATTTAAGAAAATTGAAAATCCTACACCAGATGATATCAAACAACTAGCTCAATCTAAGGGTATTGTTGGCTTAGGTGGTTCGGGTTTTCCAACTTTCGTAAAATACAATGTGAATAAAAAGATGGATTATGTCATTTTAAATGGTGCAGAATGTGAACCATTTATTACTGCTGACTATCGCTTAATGATTGAAAATGCGAAAGAAATCTTAAAAGGTCTTGAATATATCATGAAAGCAGTTGATGCTAAATCTGGAGTAGTTGCCATCAAGAAGAACAAGACAGAAGCTATCCAAGCTATTAATAATGCAATCACAGAATTATATTTAAAGAATGTGAAAGTTTTAGAATTAAAGGATGAATATCCTGCTGGATATGAAAAATATATCGTCCAAAGAGTCACAAACAAAACATACAAGGCACTACCAGCTGAGGTAGGTTGTGTTGTAAATAATGTTTCTACAGCCTTCGCAATGTATGAAGCTGTTGAATTAGGTAAGCCTTTAATTGAAAGAGTTGTTACATTTACTGGATATGGCTTGAATAATCCAAGAAATGTGAGAATTAAAATTGGCACAAACGTAAGTGAAGTAATTGAAAAAATAGGTTCTTATAATACTAAATATAATGATTTATTCTTAATTACTGGTGGACCTATGACTGGTGCGACAATGTATTCTGATAATGTGTGCATAAACAGAGCGATGGGTTGTGTTTTAGTACTTCCAAAGCACGAAGAAAAAGCAACTGAACCTTGCTTAGGCTGTGGTAAGTGTAGCGCAATTTGTCCGATGAATTTGACACCAACAGAAATAAAGCGAGTATTTACTATCAAGGATACCAAACTACTTGAAGCATTAAAACCAAACAAGTGCATTCAATGTGGTTTGTGCTCTTATGTATGTCCATCAAGAATCGATTTGACTGAGGCAGTTGGTAAAGCTAAGGCCTTTGTGATGAAGAGGTAGGTGCTATATGTCAGATAGAAAATTTATTTTAGCTAAGGGCCCTTATATTAGAAGAGCTGATTTTGGAAAATTAAACACAAAAACAATGATGCGCGATATCATCATCGCTTTAATGCCATTGATGTTATTTGCGTGGATTAAAAATGGTATTTTACCACTTGCTAATGGTACAGATGGAACTAATTTCTATACAATGATTAGACCACTATTATTCATTATCCTAGGTGGTGGAAGTGCTTATTTATTTGAAGCACTTTGGTATTTATTCTTTTTAAAAGAAGAAAAGATTGACAAAAACATTGTGAAGATTAAACCATTTAAAAAGGCTTGGGATACTTATGGTATCATTCCTGGTTTAATGCTTGCAATGATTCTACCCGTAAATACACCAATTTGGGTAATGTTACTAGGAACACTTTTTGCAATTTGGATTGGAAAGATGATCTTTGGTGGCTTTGGTTATAATCTATTTAACCCAGCCCTTGTTGGTTATATCTTTGTGATGACAGCCTTTTATGGTGTAATCAGTGGAAATGGTGGTTATTTAAATCCAAGTGAAACTGTCGATATTGTATCAGGTGCTACACCACTTGCAGATTTTAAAAATGTGTTAAGTGGAGCTGAAACGCTTGAAAGTGTCATTTCAACACATGGTGGTAGCTTATGGAAATTCTTCTTAGGTATAAGAAGTGGATCATTAGCTGAAACCAGTGCCCTTTTATGTATTGTAGCTTATGTTTATTTAGTAATCAAAGATGTAATTGATTGGAAGATGCCACTTGCATATGTTGGTACTGTCTTTGTAATTTCTTACATTGTTGGTGCCTTTACTGGTTATGCAAGTACACTTAAATTTGCGTTGTTTAATGTGTTAAATGGTGGTGTAATGTTTGCAGCTGTATTTATGGTTACTGAACCAGTTACAAATCCAAGAAACGATTTTGCGAAGATTATTTATGCTATTTTCATTGGTATTTTAACAATCACTCTTCGTTTCTTATCAGATATGCCAGAAGGTGCATCTACAGCTATTCTATTTATGAATATGTTTACTCCTTTAATGGATGTATCATGTGCTAAACTTCGAGTACAAGAATCATTAAAGAAACGTATCATTGGTTATGGAATTTATGTATTAATTGCACTTGCAATTACTGTATTTGTGATTTTAAAACTAACATTATAATAAGGAGAAATAAAAAATGCCAAAAGCTGTTAAATATGGATTGTTTTTAGGCGTATTAGGAATAATTGTTGGTTCACTACTTGGTCTTGTAAATTTTATTACTAAACCTATTATTGCTAAAGCGGAAGAAGAAAAAGTAGTCAAAGCTTTAAATGAAGTAAATTCATCATATACATGGATTGAATCTGACATTGATAATGTTTATCGAGTTGGAACTGATAATGATGGCAATGTTCAAATCTATGTATTTAAAACAAGCACTAAGGGTTATAAGAGTGGTGAACTACAAATATTAACTTTTATCGCAAATGACGAAATACAAGAAGTAGTTATCCTAAAAATGACTGATCAAACAAAGGGAATTGGTACAAAAATAGCAAATCAAGATTATTTAGATGATTATAAGGGTCGTAGTGTTTATGATTTCTATGGAAAAGCAAGTACTGATTTTTCTCCAAGAACATCAGTAGATGTTATTAGTGGTGCTACTTATTCATCTCGTGGTTTAATAGAAGGATTAATTATTGCCTCTAATTATTATGTGAATAATGTTAAAGGAGGTAATAAATAATGGCTCACAAACGTAAATTTACCTCTGAGGTTAAACAAAACATTAATGTACAAATTGAAGAACAAAACAAAGTTGTTGAAGTAAAGAAAATTGAAGAAGCTAAGGAAGAAGAAAATAGAAGAAAAGAAGAACAAAAATTAGCTAAAATTGAAAAGATAAAACAAAGAAAAGAAGAAAGAAAACAAAAACATCAAAAAGGTGAAATTAAAGAAAATTTCTTGAAAGGCATTTTTAAAGAAAATCCAATTTTAGTTTCAATGTTAGGTTTATGTCCTACACTTGCAATTACTACAAGTTTAGAAAATGCACTTGGTATGGGTATTGCTTTCATCTTTGTATTAACAATGTCTAATATTGTTATTTCGTCTATTAGAAAGATTGTTCCAAGTGAAATAAGAATCCCTATTTTTATTGTTATCATTGCTACCTTTGTAACAATAGTCGAAATGGTAATGAGTGCCTTCTTACCATCACTTGCAGAAAGTCTTGGCTTATTCATTTCCTTAATCGTTGTAAACTGCGTAGTATTAGGTCGTGCAGAGGCATATGCTTCTAAGAATACTGTTTTTGATTCAATGATTGATGCACTTGGTATGGGTGTGGGTTATACAATGATTCTTGCTCTTGTTGCTAGTGTTAGAGAATTCTTGGGAACTGGTATGATTACTGTTTGGGGTAATTTTGTTATCAATTTCAATAAGATCTTTGGTAGTTCTGATTCTTTAGATATTTTCTCAAGCTTCTTTATCTCACCAGCTGGTGCTTATTTAGTTCTAGGAATTCTATTTGGTTTAGTCGCTACATTTAAAATTAGAAAGACTAAAAAAGAAGAAGAAAAGAAAAAACAAGAATTATTGAAAAAAGCTGAAGAAGCTAAAGCAGCTAAACTTGCAAAGGAGGCAGAATAATGGAAGTCTTATCTTGGATATTATCAGCCATATTAATTCAAAACGTTATTTTATCTCGTTTCTTAGGTACTTGTCCATTCTTAGGCGTATCTAAATCAAAGGATTCTGCTTTAGGTATGGGACTTGCTGTAACATTTGTTATTACAATATCAGCATCTGTTAGTTGGTTATTATATACTTATGTGCTTGTTCCATTTGAACTTACTTATATGAAGACTATCGTTTTCATTTTAGTAATTGCATCACTTGTTCAAATCATTGAAATGTTTATTAAGAAGTTTTCTCCATCACTATATCGTGCTTTAGGTATTTATTTACCACTAATTACTACTAACTGTGCTGTACTTGGTTTATCAAGTATCGTTATTGATGGAACATATACTTTTATTCATGCTTTAATTTATTCATTTGCATCTGGACTTGGTTTCTTATTTATAATTTATATCTTCTCAATTCTTAGACAAAAAACTGAAGGTGCACCTGTACCTGAAGGTTTTAAAGGAATACCAATTGCGCTAATTACAGCTTGTATCATGGCATTAATTATTGCGCGTTTTGCAGGAGTAGCATAATATGCAATTCTTATGGCCGATTATCATCTTAGCTGGTCTTGGTATTATATTTGGTGCTTTGATTGCAGTACTTTCTAAGGTATTGTATGTTCAAGAAGATAAAAGAGTTGAAGAAGTGGAAAAGATGCTTCCTGGCTACAACTGTGGTGGTTGTGGTAAAAGTGGTTGCCATGGTCTTGCTATCGCAATCGTAGAAGAAGGTGCATCACCTGATTATTGCAAACCAATAAAGAAGGAACAAATTGAAGTTATAAAAGAATATTTAAAGAAAGCATTAGAAGAAAACAAAAAATAATAAATAAGTCCTTTTCAAGAAAGAAAAGGACTTATTTAATTTGAAAACATTTACAAAAATAAATATTTAAAAAGTGCTTGCAATGTATTTAATTAAATGATATAATCTTTTCAAAAGTGAGGCAGAAAATGAAAAATACAGTATTGTTTAATTCAATATTTGTTTCTCAAGTATCTGAAGATACTTTATTTTCTAATTTCATTTTAAATATTGATAAAATTAAAGGTTAGTATTTCTATTTGTAGTTATATTAGCCTTTATTTTTTTGAAATGTTAAAGGTTTACTTGTAGTAAGGAGGTATTTTATGAATTTAGTCTACAATGTAAAAGACAAACCATCTTTTGGCAAACTTTTAGTTTTCGCTCTTCAACAATTACTTGCAATTTTAGCAGCAACTATCGCTGTTCCTGCAATTGTTGGTCATGATTTAAGCCCTGCAGCTGCATTATTTGGTGCTGGTGTAGGTACAATTGTTTATTTACTATTCACTCGTTTTAAGAGCCCTGTATTCTTAGGAAGTTCATTTGCATTCTTAGGATCTATGTCAGCAGCATTTGCTGGTGCTGTATCAATGCAACTTGGATACTTTGGTTTAATCTTAGGTAGTGTTTTTGCAGGATTAGTTTATGTAGTAATTGCTCTTGTAGTTAAATTCGTAGGTACTAATTGGATTGATAAAGTAATGCCTGCAGTTGTAATTGGTCCAACTGTTGCAATCATCGGTTTAAGCTTAGCTGGAAATGCTATTGGCGATTTAAAAGGATCTGGTTGGTTAGGCATCTTATGTGGTTTAGTTACTTTATTTGTAACAATCATTTGTTCAGTATTTGGTAAAAAAATCATTAGAATGATTCCATTTGTAATCGGAATTGGTGCTGGATATATACTTGCTACAATCTTCACACTAACTGGTGCTGCTGAACTTGTTGATTTTGGTAAATTCAACAATATTGAATGGGTTCCTCATTTCACATTCATCGAAGCATTAAAGTTCGATCAATTTAATTATGGTACATTTGAAAACATGGGTGCATACATTGCATCAATCGCAATCGCATATATTCCAGTTGCATTCGTAGTATTTGCTGAACACTTAGCAGATCATAAGAACATCAGTTCAATCATCGGAACTGATTTAACTAAAGATCCAGGTCTAGATAAGACTTTATTAGGTGATGGTGTTGGCTCAATGGTAGGTGCATTCTTTGGTGGCGCTGCTAATACAACATATGGTGAATCAATTGCTACAGTTGCAATTTCTGGAAATGCTTCTACATTAACAATTCTCACAACAGCAATTATGGCTATCGTTGCTTCATTCATCGGACCATTCGCTACATTACTTTCAACTATCCCAAGCTGTGTAATGGGTGGTGTTTGTATTGCATTATATGGTTTCATCGCTGTATCAGGATTAAAGATGTTACAAAAAGTTGACTTAGGTGATAATAGAAACTTATTCACTGCATCTGTTATCTTAGTTGCTGGTGTTGGTAGCTTCGCACTTACAATTGGCAAGATTACTTTAACTGCAGTTGCTGTTGCATTAATCCTAGGCATCATTGTAAACTTCGTATGTCATTTAAAGAAAGATGAAGAAAAAGCTCCAGCTACTGAAGCTCCTGCAGAAGAAGAAAAAGCATCTGAAGATGAAGCTGAAGAAGAAAAAACAGAAGAATAATTAAAAATAATTATTATAGATAAAGAAGTGCTATTACAAATTAATAGCACTTTTTATTGTATTTTAATAATTATAATGCTATAATGATTGAAATCACAATAATGATTTCTATCACTATAATATTTTCATTCACAAAGGTATACTATGAAAAAATTAAAGTTAGTAAGAATTGAATATATAATTGCGATGATAATATATGGAACCTGTGGAATAATATCAAAATATATTGATGTTTCATCAGGTTTTATTGTATTTTCACGCGCTATAATAGGTTCAATTATAATAATTATCTATTTATTAATAAGAAGAAAGAAAATAGATTTTGTATCTATAAAGAAAAATCTATTATGGTTGATACTATCTGGTGCCTGTATCGGTTGCAATTGGATGTGTTTATTTTCATCCTACAATTATGTAAGTGTATCAGTATCATCACTATGTAATTATTTAGCACCAGCCTTATTTATAATAGCTGCTATAATCTTGTTTAAGGAAAAAATATCAATTAAAAAAATAATATGTGTTGTAGTAGCCTTATTTGGAATAATCTTACTTTCAGGAATAATTAATTCTAATAATAATGTAAACTTTTTAGGAATAATTTTAGGACTTGGTGCCGCAATATTTTATTTAGGCCTATTAGTATTCAATAAATTAATTGGTGAAATTGATCCTTTTGTGAAAGCATTAATTGAATTAATGGTCGTATCAGTAGTAACTGCACCTTACGCATTTATCTCGCTTGATTATACTAAAGAAATATTTAGTTTAAATAATGCCTTATTATTAATCACATTAGGTATAATCCATACTGGCCTTGCTTATATTTTGTATTTGGACTCAATGTTTTATCTACCAAGCCAAAGTATCGCAATATTCAGCTATTTTGAACCAGTAATTGCGGTATTACTATCTTATTTCTTATTAAAAGAAGATTTATCAATCTATGGTTGGATTGGTGGTGCTTTAATATTAGGTTCAACCTTAATATATGAAATATTAAATGAAAGAGAAAGAAAGAAAAATGAATTAAATCAATCTTAATTATTAAGATTGGTTTTTCTTTACTTTTTTACCTTTTTTATGTATAATATTCATAGGTAAAAAGATATGGGGAAATATTTTATTATAGCTGCAATATTAAGTATTATCTTAATATTCATTAACACAAATTATTTTAAAGGAAAATTTGGCGAATTTTCAGTTAATTGTTTATTAAAGAGAATATCTAAAAATGATAAAGGTATTTTATATAAGAACATTATTGTTGTAACTGATAATAATAGTCATCAAATTGATCATTTATTAATATCTAAAAGAGGAATATTTGTAGTTGAAACTAAGAATTATTCTGGTACTATCTATGGTTCTGATTATCAAAAAGACTGGACACAGGTCTTTAATTATGGTAAACAAAAATATAAATTTTATTCACCTGTCAGACAGAATTATACTCATGTAGAAGTATTAAATAATTTCTTAAACAATAAATATAATATCAATAATATAATTATTTTTTATAAGAATTCAATAAATAATATAAAATCTAAATATGTTTATACAATTAAGTCTTTTAAAAAATACTATCATGATTTAGAATATATTTATTCTGATAAAGAATTAAATGATATAATAAATACAATCAACAATATCAATTTAAAAGCTATAAGTGAAAAAGAACATATAAAAAATATAAATAAAAGAAAGGAAATAATAAAATGAAAAACAAAAAATCAGATTTAGTATTATCATTTATTTTATTATTTTTATTAATGGGATGTATTTGTATAAAAATACATACAAAAATCTATGATAAAAACAATACAATGGTCAATTTAATTGATGCTGCTATTACAGAAGTAGATTCACATGCAGAATACCAAGATGTTGATGATTTTTATAATGATGCTTCATATCGTTTTATTTTAAATGATCTATATGAGAATTCTAAGTCATTAACATTACTTAAAAGATCTGATTATAATTATGCCGTTTTAACAGTTCAAAAAGATTTATCTATATTATGCTTTGATGAAAAGACTGTTGAGCTTACAGATGAAGATAAAATTAATTTCTCTAATGCTTATGGTGAATTAAAACAAATGTTGAATGGGCATAAAACTTCAATTGTTTTCAGTGTCATTTTCTTTGTGTTAGCTTCAATCGGTATTGTTGTAAGAGTTGCTATTCTTGTTATCAATATGAATAAACCAAAAGAAGAAAATAAAACAATTCAAGTAGAAGCAGACGAAATAAATGAATAAATATCTATTTTCTAAATAGATATTTTTATTTTCCAACATATTATTTATACAAAAATTTTAACTTGCTAAAAATTGACTTTTATGTTATAATATGTTGCAATGAGGTAGAATATAATTTGCTCATTTTAAGAAAGAAGGTATTATAAAATGGGAAAGAAAATCACAATGGATGAATTAGTAGGATTCTTAAAGAATCAAGGCTATGTATACCAAGGTAGTGAAATCTATGGTGGCTTAGCTAATGCTTGGGATTATGGTCCATTAGGTGTTGAACTTCTAAACAACATTAAAAAGATGTGGTGGAAGAAGTTCGTACAAGAATCAAAAACAAATGTTGGTTTAGATGCTGCTATCCTAATGAATCCAAGAGTTTGGGTTGCATCAGGACATGTTGGTGGCTTCTCTGATCCTTTAATTGATTGTAAGCACTGTGGTGTAAGATACAGAGCTGACAAATTAATTGAAGACTTCACTGGTGGTAAAGAAACTGGTGATGGTTGGTCAAATGAAAAATTAATGGACTTTGTGAAAGAAAATAAAATCCCTTGTCCAGATTGTGGTGTATCTAATTGGACAGATATTAGAAAATTTAATTTAATGTTTAAAACTAATATGGGTGTAATTGATGATGCTAAAAACATTGTATATTTAAGACCAGAAACTGCACAAGGTATCTTTGTGAATTTCAAGAATGTACAAAGAACATCAAGAAAGAAATTACCATTTGGTATTTGTCAAGTTGGTAAAGCATTTAGAAATGAAATTACACCAGGTAATTTTGTGTTTAGAACACGTGAGTTCGAACAAATGGAAATGGAATTTTTCTGTAAGCCAGGAACTGATTTAGAATGGTTTAAATATTGGAAACAATTCTGTATTGATTTCTTAGCCATTGCTGGTTTAGATAAGGATAAATTAAGATATAGAGATCATGCTAAAGAAGAATTAGCTTTCTATAGTAAAGCAACAACTGATATTGAATATGAATTCTTATTTGGTTGGGGAGAACTATGGGGTATTGCCGATAGAACTGATTATGATTTAGGTGTTCATCAAAAAACAAGTGGTGAATCCTTAGAATATTTTGACCCAGAAACTAATGAGAAATATATTCCATATGTAATTGAACCATCAGTTGGTGTTGGTCGTTTATTACTTGCAATCGTGTCTAATGCTTACGACATTGAAGAATTAGAAGGTGGCGACACAAGAGAAGTATTGAGATTAAAACCTTATCTTGCACCATATACATGTGCAGTACTTCCACTTACAAATAAACTTTCTGAGCAAGCAGAAGCTTTACAATCAAAGCTTTCTAAAGAATTCAATTGTGATTATGATGTTAGTGGTAAAATTGGTAAAAGATATCGTCGCCAAGATGCTATGGGAACTCCATTCTGTATCACTTATGACTTTGATTCATTAGAAGATAAGTGTGTAACTGTTAGAGAAAGAGATTCAATGGAACAAGAACGTATTAAAATTGATGATTTAGTTGAATATTTAAAGAATAAGATTAAATATTAATAAATAAAATTATATAAAGAAGGGAGAGCATATGAACAATAATATTTATAATAATAATTTAAAAAATGAAATTATTTCTAAAGCTGACATTGTATCTATTATTTCTTCATATGTCAAATTAGAAAAGAAGGGTGCTAATTACATTGGCTTATGTCCATTTCATGATGATAAAAACCCTTCAATGTCTGTCTCTCCAACAAAAAGAGTGTTTAAATGTTTTAGCTGTAATACAGGTGGTGATGTAATCACTTTTGTATCTAAATTTAAAAACATCTCATATCGAGATGCGATGCGAGAAATTGGGGCAAGTTTAGGAATAAATGTTGCTGTAACAAAAAAAGAACTTGAGATGCAAAAGAATAAAAAATATTATGATATTATGAATGATGCATCAACATTCTATTCATTCTTCCTAAATCATGCCGATGATGCTAAGAATGCAAGAAATTATTTACATGAACGTGGATTAAATGATGATATAATTAAAAGATTTAATATCGGTTTATCTTCTGATAACGATGAAATTTATAAATTATTATTATCAAAGAATTATTTACCACTAGATATGATGCAAGTTGGCTTAGTTACATCATTTGGTTCTAATTATAAAGATTATTTTAGAAATAGAATAATCTTCCCAATTACTGATTTGGATGGTAATATTTGTGGTTTTTCTGGAAGAAGATATTTAGTTGGTGATGAATCATCTAAATATATGAATACTAGTGAAACAATCATCTTTAAAAAAGGACAAATATTATATAATTATCATGACGCAATTCCAAAAATCAAAGGAGAAAATCGTGTATTTTTATTTGAAGGCTTTATGGATGTAATCGCAGCATGTCGAGCATCTGTAGAAAATTCGATTGCGTCTATGGGCACAGCTCTTACATTTGACCAAATCAATGCTTTTAAACGTCTAACAAAGAATGTTACTGTATGTTATGACAGTGATGAAGCTGGTATTAACGCAACACTTCGCGCAATCGAAATGCTTGCAAAAAGTGAAATGGAAATCAATTGTGTGACTATTCCTGATGGTAAAGACAGCGATGAATTTATCAAAAAGAATGGTGAAAAAGCACTAAATGATTATTTATTAAATCATCAAGTTAGTGCGATGGATTTTGTGTATGATTTATATTTAAAGAATACAAATTTAAATGATTTAGCAAGTGCTGAGAATTTTAAAAATATTGTATTTAAATATTTAAATCTATTTAATTCCAATTTGATTCAAGAAAGATTCTTGAATAAATTAAAAGATCAATTAAACATTAGTTATGATGCTTTATTTGATGATTATCAATTATTTAAATCAAATCATCAAGTTGATAAGCAAGTACCTCTTAAAAATCAAAATTATAATCAAAATGATAATTTAAATGTTGAAGAATTTCCATCTTTTGATCCATATGAAAACCAAGATCAACAGCTGTATAAACAACAATCAAATATCGCTTCTTATGAAAAGAAGGCATACATCAAGTCAGAGAGAAAATTAATATATGCTGCTTATATGGACAAGGTAAATTGTTTGGAAATAGATTCTAAATTAAAATATGCTTATGTATTAGATGAAAATCGTAATATCTTATATAAGATGCTGGAATATTACCAATCAAGAGAAAAGATAATTGAAGAAGAATTTAATAAATTATTAACAGAAGAAGAATTACTGACATTAAAGGATATTTTAAAGAAAGAAAAAAGTTTTGATTTTGATTATATTGAAGATTGTATAAAGAAGGTAAAAGATTATCCAATCTTTAAAGGTATTGAGTCGGAAAAGAATAATGGCCAAAAGAGATCTTTAGAAGACTTAGATGATCTTATCACAAAAAAGAAAAAAATAACTATTAAAAAAACTAAAAGGAGCTAAAATATGTTGAATGAATTCCAAGAAAAAATGTTGGATGAATTAATTGAATCATCTCGTGCTAAAGGCTATGTTTCATTAAAGAAGGTTGCAGAAATTGCGGATGTAGATTCTCCTGAATTTGATGAAATTGAAAAAGCATTAGAGTTTGAAAATATTCATATTGCTGATAAGACTTTAGAAGAAGGTGAAGATTTTGATGCTCATGTTGATGATATTGAAGAATTCGATGAAGAAAATGATGATGTTAATGACGAAATGTTTGAGGAAGCATTAAATGATGATCCTGAATTTGCTGACTTAAACAATGAAATTGAAAATGATTTAAAAACAAAAGACATCGATGAAATTGTTTCTTCAATCGTATCACCATCACAAGCTGATGATCCAATTAAAATGTATTTAAGGGAAATTGGTCAAATTGACTTATTAAATACTATCCAAGAAATAGATTTATCACGTCAAGTACAAGATGGCCTACTTGCTGATCAAAAATTAAAAGCATGTGAAAATGGTAAGATTACTTTAAGTGATGCTGAAGTTGAAAAGTGCAAAGAAACAGTTGAAACTGGTTATCAAGCAAGAGATATCTTAATCGAATCAAATTTACGTCTTGTTGTATCAATCGCTAAGAGATATTTAGGACGTGGTATGCAATTCCAAGACTTAATCCAAGAAGGTAATATGGGTCTTATGAAGGCTGTAAATAAATTTGACCCACAAAAAGGATTTAAATTCTCTACATATGCTACTTGGTGGATAAAACAAGCTATCACTAGAGCTATTGCTGATCAAGCAAGAACTATTCGTGTTCCTGTTCATATGGTAGAAACTATCAATAAATTAGTGAGAACTCAAAGAAAGTTGACTCAAGAATTACATAGAGAACCAACATCTGAAGAATTAGCTGCTGAATTAAAGATGACAGTTGAAAAGGTTCAAAACATTCAAAAGATTGCACAAGAACCTGTTTCAATGGAAACACCAGTTGGTGAAGAAGATGATTCAACACTTGGAGATTTCATTCACGATTCAGATACATTAAATCCTCTTGATTACACAATCAATGAAGCTTATCGTGAAGAAATTGATACAGTACTTAAGACTTTAACTCCAAGAGAAGAAATGGTTTTACGTCTACGTTTTGGCCTAGTTGATGGAAAACCACATACACTAGAAGAAGTAGGAAAAGAATTCCATGTTACAAGAGAACGTATTCGTCAAATCGAAGCCAAAGCTATTAGAAGACTTCGTCATCCTACTCGTCAAAAGAGATTATCTCAATATAAATAAAGATAGGCTTATAACCTATCTTTTTATTTAAGGTGGATTATGAAAAGATTAAACGCAATAAGTGATTTTATTTATCCATACCGAAGAATTGCCGACATTGGTTGTGATCATGGATATTTAATTAAAATAGCTTTTGAAAACAATTTAATTGATTATGCATACGCAATTGATAATAAAATAGGACCATTAAATTCTTCAAAAAATAATTTAAAGGATTATCAAAATGTATCATATTTTTTAAGTGATGGTTTAGAAAAGGTTGATGAATCAATTGATTGTGTAATCATTGCTGGTATGGGTGGAATGTTGATTATTTCCATTTTAGAGAAGAATAAAGATAAATTAAAGAATATCAAAAGATTAATCCTTCAAGCAAACAGAGATGAATATCTTTTAAGAAAATATTTAGTTGAAAATGGCTTCTATATTCAAAATGAAAAGATAATCAAAGAAGATAATAAGTATTATGAAATTGATTGTTTTGAAAAGGGATATGAAGAATATGATTTTAATGATTTATATTTTGGAAAAATATTAATGAAAAATAAAGATGATGTATTTATTGAAAAATGGAATAATAAATATCAAAAATATAAAAATATAAAAGCATATTCTACTGATACTGAAAAAATAAAAATTATGAAAGGAATTGAACAAATTTTATGCAAATAAAAGAAATAATTGATTATTTAGATTTGCGATTTCCAAAAGAGACAGCAAGTGATTTTGATATTTCTATAGGTTTTTGTATAGGATCTAAAAATATAGAATTAAAAAAGGCCTTATTTGCGCTTGATTTAACCTTTGATGTGGCTAAAGAGGCTTTAAGCTTAGGCTGTAATTTAATAATTACTCATCATCCATTCTTATTTAATCCAATCAATAAAATTGTGTTTGACTCACCACAAGGTAAGATTATTAAATTTTTATGTGATAATAATATTTCAACATATTCTATGCATACTAATTTAGATGTTGCAGTAGGTGGTGTTAATGATTCACTAGCTAAGATGTTAAATATCGATTTTGTGCATGAAGAAGCTATTAAAGATAAAATGATGGTAAGTGGTAAAATTGAAAAATGCACTTTAGCTGATTTAGTTAAAAAAGTAAAAGAAACTTTTTTACTTGATGGAGTACGTGTTGTTGGAGACATCAACAAGTCAATAGAAAAAGTTGGTATTATTGGTGGAAGTGGAGCTAATATTCAAAGTATTAATGAAGCTAAATTTATGGATTTAGATTGTTTGATAACAGGAGAAGTTCATCTTGATAAAGCAATCTATGCTAATAATATTGGACTTTCTATAATTGAAGTAAATCATGGAATTGAAAGATTCGTATTTAATTTTTTGAAAGAAGAACTAGCAAATAAATTTGGTGATATTTTTCAAATAAGTAATATCAATACTGACCCGTTAATTAATATGTAAAATAAAATAAAAAAGACACCATAAAAATAGTGTCTTTTTATTGCTTATTCCTCAACGATAGATTCAGTTGGGCAAGCAGATTCGCATGCGCCACAATCGATGCATGCATCTGGATCAATTTTGTAAATATCACCTTCAGAGATTGCACCTACTGGACATTCACCCATGCAAGTACCACAAGCGATACAAGTGTCTTGAATTTTTCTTGGCATATCAAATTCCTCCTGTATGTGCTTAAATTATATCACATTAATTAAAAAATGTAAATATTAAAAAAAGATTTGTGTTTTTATTTAAGTTCATAATATATCATTTGACTATTTTGTTAATTTATAGTATAATATAATAAATTAAAATTAAGGAGATTAAGTATGATGATTTTAAATGTATGGATTTGGTTAGGTCCAGTACTTGCTGGCGTTGTCGGCTTATTAATCGGAGCTATTGTTGGTTTCTTTGTTTCTAGAAAAGTATTTAATAAATACTTAGAAAAGAATCCACCAGTAAATGAAAAGATGATTCGTGAAATGATGAGACAAATGGGTCGTACTCCATCTGAAAAGCAAGTTAGACAAATCATGGCTTCAATGAATCAAAATAAATAAAGTTGCATTCATTGCAACTTTTTTCTTTTTTATGTTTTTTAAAGAAAATCCAATAATTGCTTTCATATTAACATTCGTTTTAGTATTGTTCTTTTTATTTATAATCATTTTATTATTTGAAACAATAAGAAAAATATTAAATCGAATGCAAAATGGAAACAATGAAATTAAAAATCAAGGAATAATTGAAGCTAAAATATACCAAATCATCTATTCAAAGAATCAAATTAGTTTTAAAGAATTAAGTGAATATGAATTATGTAGTGATGAATATTTAGAAAAATATTTAAGCGACATGATTGAAAAAGAAATCATCATTTTTGATAATGATTTATATTCAATTAAAAGATAAACTTTATGTAAAAAATATATTTTTTATATAAAGTTTTTTTATGTAAATGGTTTACTAATGTAGAATTTAATCATAAAAAGTGTTATAATATTTCAGTATTTATTTTTGGAGGCAATATGCAAGAAGAGAAGATTTTAGTACTTGACTTTGGTGGACAATATAATCAATTAATTGCGAGACGTGTTAGAGAATGTAATGTATATTGTGAGATTCATCCCTTTAATATGCCCCTAGTTGATATTATTGAATATAATCCTAAAGGTATTATTTTTACTGGTGGACCTAATTCAGTATTTGCTGATAAAGCACCACTTGTCGATAAGAAAATATTTGATTTAAATATTCCTATTTTAGGTATATGTTATGGTTGTCAAACAATAGCTTATTTATTAGGTGGAAATGTTAAAAGCGCAAAAAGTAGTGAATATGGCAAAATAAATATTGATATTATAAAAGATTCAAAATTATTTAAAGATGTAAATAAAAACACAATCGTATGGATGAGCCATACAGATTATGTAGAAGAAGTGCCAAAATCTTTTGAAATAAGTGCTAAATCTTTTAATTGTCCAGTTGCTGCTATGGAGAATGAGAATAAAAAAATATATGCTGTCCAATACCATCCAGAAGTATTACATACAATTGAAGGTATGAAGATGCTTTCTAATTTTGTGCTTGATATTTGTGAGTGCCATGGACTTTGGAAAATGGATGATTTTGTGAAGAACACAATTGAATCATTAAAAGAAAAAATTGGTAATGGTAAAGTATTATGTGCCTTATCCGGTGGAGTAGATTCTTCAGTTGCAGCAGTTTTACTTTCAAAAGTTGCTGGAAAGAATTTAACCTGTGTCTTTGTAGATCATGGACTCCTTCGTAAAAATGAAGGTGATGAAGTTGAAAAAATATTTGGGCCTAAAGGTAATTACGATTTAAATTTCATTAGAGTTAACGCAAGTCAAAGATTTTATGATAAATTAAAAGGTATTACTGAGCCTGAACAAAAACGTAAGATAATCGGTGCTGAATTTATTAAAGTCTTTGAAGAAGTTGCAAATAAAATTGGTGCAGTTGATTATTTAGTTCAAGGTACAATTTATCCTGATGTTATTGAATCTGGACTTGGTAAATCAGCTACAATTAAATCACATCATAATGTTGGTGGACTTCCGTCAGTTGTAAATTTCAAAGAAATAATTGAACCTTTAAAATTATTATTTAAAGATGAAGTTAGAAAGGTTGGTTTAGAATTAGGTATTCCTGAATCACTTGTATATCGTCAACCATTCCCAGGACCTGGCCTTGGTGTAAGAATAATTGGAGAAATCACTGAAGAAAAAGTTAAAATCTTACAAGAAGCTGATTATATCTTTAGAGAAGAAATAAGAAAAACTGATATTGATAAAAAATGTAATTTAAGTCAATATTTTGCCGCTTTAACAAACATGAAATCAGTTGGCGTTATGGGAGATTTTAGAACATATGATTATGCTATTGCCCTTCGTGCTGTACAAACATCTGATTTTATGACTGCTGATTGGGCAAGAATCCCTTATGATGTAATAGATATTATATCAAGACGAATAGTAAATGAGGTAAAAGGAGTTAATAGAGTACTTTTAGATTGTACATCTAAACCACCGGCAACAATTGAATTTGAATAGAAAAAGACAGAATTAATTTTCTGTCTTTTCCTTTTTCTTGATATTAATTTTATTTTCATTACCATTAATTAATCTTTTAATATTCGATGAATGCTTAATATAAATGATAGCCATTATCACAAATGAGAAGATGATGAAATACCAGTTATAAGCCCATAAGCTTCCATCTGGATTATAATTATCAAAATTAAATTGACCTGCAATTGCAGTTGTGATGATTGTACCGATAAACATAAATAAGGCACCAATTAATGATCCTAATGAAACATATTTAGTGATTAAGAATATTATCGCAAATATTACAATCGCAATTGGAAGAAGAATAGGACAATAAGCACCTAAAACGCCACTTCCACAAGCTACAGATTTCCCTCCTTTAAATTTTAGATATATTGGGAAGGTATGACCTATTACTGCAAGTAGACCATATAACATTGGATTTAATACACAGTATGTCGATGGGATAATTTCAAACCTAAATAAGAATACAATTATTGCTCCCTTAAGCATATCACATAAATATGTTAGTAGTGCATATTTAAAACCCAAGGCTCTACCAGCGTTTGTAGCACCGATA
Source organism: Bacillota bacterium (assembly GCA_016280895.1). Lineage (GTDB taxonomy): Bacteria > Bacillota_I > Bacilli_A > ML615J-28 > CAG-698 > RGIG3506. The sequence goes on along the minus strand of JAEEHM010000079.1, from coordinate 13,115 downwards.
TTTTTTGAACCAACCTCACGGATATCAATTCCATTCATTTTTCCAAAGATGAATCCAAAAGGAATTGATCCGATTAAATATGCGAGAAGAAGAAATAAAATTTTTAAAAATATTTCCATTTTTATACTCCTTGATATGTAGGTATATTATACTACATTTTAATATTTTCTTCAACAATGAAATTGTTTTTATTTAGAAGAAAGATAATAAATAAATCATTTTATTAATAAATCCATTTTTTATAAAATATAGTCAAAAATACAATATGACTATAATAAATATATGATATTTATTATTGACAATCTATTTAAATTATGTTAAAATATAAATATGAGTAAATTAAATTTTAGAGAGGATTTTTATGGCAAAGCAAACTTACGATGAAAGTAACATTCAAGTTTTACAAGGATTAGAAGCTGTTAGAAAAAGACCAGGTATGTATATTGGTTCAACTGATGCTAGAGGCTTACATCATTTAATTTGGGAAATTGTTGACAATTCCATTGATGAGGTTTTAGCAGGTGAGGCTAATCATATCTCAGTTACAATCCATAAAGGTAATTCAGTAGAAGTATCTGATAATGGACGTGGTATTCCAATTGGAATGCATAAGACAGGAAAACCAACTCCAGAAGTTGTTTTTTGTGAACTTCATGCTGGTGGTAAATTTTCCGCTGATGGTGCTTATAAGGTATCAGGCGGTTTACATGGTGTTGGTTCATCTGTTGTTAATGCACTTTCTGAATGGCTGGAATTAACTATTCAAAGAGATAAGAAAACTTATTTCCAAAGATTTGAAAAAGGTGGTTCTAAAATATATCGTCCTAAGATGTTAGGAGAATCAAAAAAGACCGGAACAAGTGTTCATTTTAAACCTGATCCTTCAATCTTCTCAACTACTTTAATTGATTATAAAACATGTGCTAATCGTTTTAGAGAATCAGCTTATCTATTAAAGGGATTAAGAATTGATTTAATGGATGAAAGAACTGGTCAACATGATACCTTCCATTATGAAAATGGTATTGTGGAATACATTAATGATTTAGCAGGCAATAAAACAAAACTACACGATCCTATCTTTATTGAAGGAAGCGCAAATGGTATTCAAGTAGAAGCTGCCATTGTATATTGCGATAAGGTATACAATGAAACTTTATATTCATTTGTAAACAACATCAGAACATCTGATGGTGGAACTCATGAAGTTGGTTTTAAAACAGCTATCACAAAAACATTTAATGATTATGCAAGACTTAAGGGCTTGTTAAAAGAAAAAGATCCTAATTTAGAAGGTATTGATATTAGAGAAGGTATTATTTCAATTATATCAATTAGAATACCAGAAGATTTACTTCAATTTGAAGGACAAACTAAAAATAAGTTAGGTACAATTGAAGCTAAGACTGCAGTTGAAACTGTAGTAGGTGAAAAATTAAGTTTCTATTTAGCTGAAAAAGGTGAAATAGCAACACTACTTGTTAATAAGACATTAAAAGCATATCGTGCAAGAGAAGCAGCCAGAGAAGCACGTGATAATGCAAGAATGGTTAAGCAAAAAGTTACAGCTGGTAAGTCAACAAATCTTGCTGGTAAACTTGCCCCTTGTCAAACAAAGAATCCTAATAAAAATGAATTATTCCTAGTCGAAGGTGATTCTGCCGGCGGTTCAGCAAAACAAGGACGTGATAGAAGCTTCCAAGCTATCCTTCCTTTAAGAGGTAAGGTATTAAATGCTGAAAAGACCAGAGTTGAAGAACTTCTTAAAAATGAAGAAATTATGTCAATGATATATTCAATTGGTGCTGGCTTTGGTGAGGATTTTAATCCAAATAAATCTAATTTCAATAAAGTCATTATTATGACCGATGCTGATGATGATGGTGCACATATCCAAATCTTGTTATTAACATTCTTCTTTAGATATATGCGACCTTTAATTGAGGCTGGTAAGGTTTATATTGCCCTTCCACCACTTTATAAGATCAGCAATAAAAATGAAATTGAATATGCATGGACTGATGAAGAATTAGAAGAAAAATGTGCTCGTATTAAGAATTATTCAATTCAAAGATTTAAAGGTCTTGGTGAAATGAATTTTGGACAACTTTGGGATACAACAATGAATCCCCAAACACGTACATTAATTCAAGTACATATTGAAGATTTCTATGAAGCAGATGATAAAGTATCAATCCTAATGGGTGATGATAGCGATGCTAGAAAAGATTGGATTGAAGAAAATGTTTCATTTGATTATGAAGACAATTTTACATTAGAAGGAGCTGATGCAGAATATGGCAAAGAAGAAGATTAATGATTTATTAAACGAAGCAACTGAAAGAATACTTCATGAAAATTTAGAGGAAATCTTTTCTGAACGTTTTGCGAGATATTCTAAATACATCATCCAAGATCGTGCAATCCCTGATTGTCGTGATGGCTTAAAACCAGTTCAAAGAAGAATCTTATTTGCGATGTATAAATTAGGTATTTTCCATAATTCATCATATAAAAAATCAGCTCGTATTGTTGGTGAAGTTATAGGTAAATACCATCCTCATGGTGATACATCAGTATATGAAGCCTTAGTTAGAATGAGTCAAAGCTTTAAAATGCGCTTACCTTTAATTGACATGCATGGTAATAATGGTTCAATTGATGGTGATGGTGCCGCTGCAATGCGTTATACTGAAGCTAGACTTTCAATATATGCTGAATACTTACTTAAGGATTTAAACAAAAAGACAGTTGGCTTTGTACCTAATTTTGATGATGAAGAATATGAACCTGTAGTACTACCTGCAAAATATCCAGCCCTACTTGTAAATGGATCTACTGGTATTTCAGCTGGTTATGCAACAGATATTCCACCTCACAATATTGATGAAGTGATGAATGCAGTAATTTATCGTATTAATCATCCTAATTGTACACTTAAGGATCTAATGAAAATCGTGAAAGGACCAGATTTTCCAACTGGTGGAATTGTGCAAGCGGGAACATCAATAGAAGAAGCATTTAAAACTGGACATTCTAAGGTTATTGTGAAAGCAAGAACTGAGATTGTGGAAAATGATAAGATCAAACAATTAATCATTACTGAAATTCCATATGAAGTTATAAAAGCACAATTAGTCAAGAAAATGAATGATGTATACGTAGCTAAAAATGTAAATGGTATCATTGAAATAAGAGATGAATCAGATAGACAAGGCCTACGTATTGTAGTTGATATTAAAAAAGATGCTAATGCTGAATATATTAGAGATTTCTTCTTTAAAAACACTGAACTTCAAAAGAATTATATCTATAATATGACAGCTATTGCAGATAAAAGACCAGTAACATTAACATTACTATCTGCTCTTGATTATTATATTGACCATCAAAAAGAAATAATCACAAATAGAAGTAATTTTGAACTTATGGCTGCTAAAGCAAGACTTCATATTGTGGAAGGTTTAATTGCGATGGTTTCTATTTTAGATGCTGTTATTAAAACAATCAGAGAATCTAAAAACAAGAAAAATGCGAAAGAAAACTTAATGAGCAATTATGAATTCTCAGAACAACAAGCAGAAGCAATCGTAATGTTACAACTATATCGTTTAACTAATACTGATATTGTTGCCCTTCGTAATGAAGAAAAAGATCTAAAGAACACAATTAAGGAATTAGAAGAAATCTTATCTAATGAAAATAAATTATTAAATGTTATCATTAAAGAACAACAAGAAACATTGAAATTATTATCATCTCCTCGTAAAACAGAAATTCAACAAGAAATTGAAGAATTAAATGTAAGCGAAGGTAATTTAATCAAGAAAGAAGATGTATACATTCAAGTAACAAATGATGCATATATCAAGAAGATTTATCCTAAATTCTTTAATGCAGAAGATGAAGAACATAAATTAAAAGAGAATGACTTTGTAGCAGCTGAATATTTAGCAACTACAGTTGATACCTTATTATTATTCACAAATAAGGGTAATTATGTATTCTTACCACTTACAAAGGTTCCTGAATGCCGTCATAAAGATTTAGGATATAATGTATCAACACTTGCTAATATTGCAGTTGATGAAAGAGTAATGTTCTCAGTTCCTATTACTGATTTCAATGAAGAAAGATATATATTATTCTGTACAAAGAATGGTTTGATCAAACAAACACCAATTTCCGCATTTAAAGCAACCCGTTATTCAAACGCATTAATGGCAACAAAGCTTGCAGATGATGATGAATTAGTATCAATTGATGTTTGCGACAAACAAAATAAAGAAATCATCGTTGTTACTAAACAAGGTTTCTTTAACCGTTATGAAGCTTCTGAAGTATCAGTTTATGCACCTGCATCTCTAGGCGTAAAAGCAATCGAATTGAAATCTAGACCAGATGATGAAGTTATCATGGGACGTTATATTAATCCAAAAGATTATATACTTGCAATGTTGGAAAAAGGTCAAATTCGAAGAATCAAGAATGATGAAGTCTTCAAGGGCCACAAGAATAATGTTGGTAAATCAATGATTGAAATGGATAAGAAGAAGCCAAATTATGTTTGTGAATGTGAGATCATTCATAAGGATAATATGAATGAAAATCTACCTGCATATCTTGTTGGTGATAAAGGAATAGGTGAATTAGAATTCAACAATTTAAAGAGTGCTAATCCATCACTTGGTAAGAAAACAAGTCTTAGCCAAATCGGAAAGCCTAAATTTATTCTAATTATGAAGAATAATATCGATTTAAATAGATAAAATGATTAAAAAATGGCTTTTTGGGCGTTTTAATTTTTAAAATGTGAATAATTACACACAAGAGTCTCAAAAAGCCATTTTAAAGGAGTAATTATGACATGTACAAAAAATATCAATAAATTCATCCTTCCTAATGATGTTATCTTAAAACTATGTGAAATATATAAATACATTGGTAAGAATGATAAATATCAAGAAATAGCATCAAGTGATTACATGAGAATCTTATCCCAAACAATTGAACGTGATACATACTTTTTATCTAAATTAATCGATCTAGATATCACTGATACCAGGTTAAGATTGATCATCACAAAGAACAGTGAAGCTAGAAATCGCGATGAGAAAGTTTTACATAATATAAAAGAGATTCTCACAATCTTTATGCAAAACCCGATTAAACAAGGAATTTCAGCCTCAGATTTAAATAATTTGATAAATTATATTTATCCTAATCAGAACATCAAATATGATGTTTTAAAGGAAGAAAAGAAGAATATTTATCATTTAGTTGATGTAGGATCAAAAAGAGAAATAGTAGAAGAGCTTGCAAATTTCATTAATTCTAGTGAATCTGATAATGTAGAAGCTATCACATTGTATTTAAATTATTTAATTGATTTATATGCATTAAAACCATTTTCTGTAAATAATGATTGTTTATTTTATGTAATTATGTATTTATTATTATTAAAATGTGATATTGGTGCTATTCATTATGTAAGTCTTTTTGAAGCAATCTATAATCATAAAGAAGAATTAAATGATTCATTAAATGAAGCCATTTATAATTATAATGAAGGTATTCCTCAGATATTATCATTCATCCGTTTTATGACATCTTTAATTTTAAAATTGTACGAAAGAACAGATAATATTATTTCACAATATTCTACAGATGCTAATCTTGCCAAAGCTGATAATATTGAAAATACAATCATGAATTTAAATAATATCTTTACTAAAGAAGAAATTAGATTAAATCATCCATATGTATCTGAATCTACCATTAATAGAGTTTTATTAAAATTAAGAGATGAAAATATAATAAGACCTCTTGGTAAAGGTAGATCTGCAAAATGGATTAAGATTGGTTTAAAATAAAAATATCCATCAAATATATTTAAAGCTTTCCAAAAAGCCTATATTATAGGCTTTTTTATTATGATAATATTTTGCTTAATCTTATTGACAAAAAATATTTGATAATGATATACTAAAAGTGGTAAAGATATGTTAATTATTATGTATCTTTAATCAAATATTTAAAAAGGGAGAGAAATATATGAAGAAGTTTAAACCATTTAGTTTATTGATTCTTATATTAATGATGTTTATTATCTTTGTTCCTAGATTTAACGTAACAGGGACAAATTCCGATGAACCAAATACTGATGAATCTAACCAGTATATTGACACAAGAAATTATGATTTATATCAGATTGACGATGTTGAAACACTTTCAACATTTGAATTATTAGAAGAGGTAAAAAATTACCCTTATTTATTAGATTTACTTTTATATAATGACTACGAATATGGATTGAAAGCTGTTAGTAGCAAATATAACGGGTTAAAGGAATTATTAAAAAGGGATGATTTAGATAATTTTATTTCTAATCATTCTTTTAATAATTTGAATTTGCGTGAGAGGGTTTTACTTTCTTATCTTCTATATGAATCATCACCTACTTATACTTATAATCCTATTTATACAATATTAAACAACGAAGTAGATGCTTATCGCTGTATAGAAGATTTCGTTCCTGATGATATTTCATTAATGAATAACATTTATGATTCTAATTATACTGACGCTGAAAGATTAAGAGACGCAACAGGAAGATATAATTGTCATTCATATGCATGGTATAATCAATCAGCAACAAATAATATTTGGCTACCACATCCAGGTGATTTCAAAACTGATTGTTATTATCAGCAAAATACATGGCATGCAGGAGATATTTTAGTTTACAATGATGGAACAAAAGATATTCACTCTGCTATAATTGAAAGTACTGATGGAACATTAAACGGAACAATAGTTATCTCAAAGTGGGGAAGTGCCGGTTTGTATCGACACGCAGCTAATTATAGTCCTTATTTTACAACAACGACATATACAGCATATAAATTGTGCATTAATCATTTATTTGTCCCTTCTTTATACAATTCTATTATGCATCAACAAATTTGTTCAAATTGTTCATATGATTATTTAGAGCCTCATGTCTTTACTGTGCTTCCAAACAATTTAGTTACACATCAACAAATTTGTATTACTTGTTCATACTCATATTATGAATCTCATACTTTAAATCCGGCAACAGGTAGATGCTACGTTTGTGGTGATAGATGCGTTATAATTGAACCGAATTTCGACAATCATAACATTGAATAGGAAAGGAGACAACTATGAAAAAATTTAGTGCTGTTATTATTATTTTATTATTAATGATGTTATTTATTTCAGGATGCAAATCGAACAATAAAGAAGAAGAAAACACTATTGCAAACAATGTTAATAAAATTAATAATGTAGATAAAACTATTTTTCTTTCAGAAGAATTAGATCAAATTTTATGTAGAGCGCTTCATGATTCTATTTTGGAAAGTGTGGTCACTGATAAAGAATTAATTGATGAATTTATCAAAATGATAAATAAGTGTGTATTTCATGAATCAAATAAAAATGATATTTTTAATGTAGAAGATAACTTATCTTTAGGTATTTATGAAATCACAATTGGAGATCTTGAATTTTGGCTTTTTGGCAATGGTGCATATCACGAACCTGGAACTGATATTTATTATATTCTTGAAAATTTTGATTCTAAAGTATTTGAAAAATTTGTGAACGCAAGACATCCTTTATAAATATTTTTATTTTAACAATAAATTATTTTTTAATTTACTAAAATCTTGATAATGAAACGAGAATAAGAGGATTATCTTATTCTTGTTTTTATTTTACAAGATTATAAAACAACTTCCGATAATATATATTATGTAAAGTAATGTATATGAAGGTAAAGTCTTTAAATATCTATGTGTGTTAATAAGTATATAAATATATTAGTCTGTTTAAAACCATTAATTTCTTATAACAAAACATTTTATTATATAATAATACAGTTCTTTTATAATCTATTTATATATGATCATATTATTATTTATCTTGATTCAAATAATTAAACTTGTTACAGAGCCAATTATTTAGCTTATTACTATATTTTATATAATCAGATTATAAAAGCACATTTGGATAAATATTCATCTTATTAAAAATAATCTTCTCAGAAAAGGATTAATTATCCCTGCAATCTTTATAAAAATATAGTCTTTATCAATAATTAATAAGCTTATATATAAGAAATTTATCTATAAATACATTTATCAAATATCATTAAAACATTTAAATCGAGCCTAATATTTCGCTTTAAATCGTTTTATTTTTAAAAAATGATTAGTTAATAATACGAGATATCAAATCAAAATAAAGGAAATTTCAGGTTTGATGATGTATAAAATGAATATTTTTAAATAATACGATCTTTTGATTTATATGCTATTATCTGAATAAATTGAATAGATGATTATATTATTTTAAAAGATAAAAGCAGTAGAAAATGCTGAAAAATGGCTAAAAAATGGTCATTTTTAATGATTTTGCGAGTATTATTAATAACAAATAAATTGTAAAAATAAAAAATAAATATACTCATTTAATATTCTTGAATATATTTATCTTCTCTTGTACGCGATTTTTCTCAAAAACAAAGCTTTTTAAATAAAAAGATGATTCTCTGATCAAAGGGAATCATCTTGACTTATTTTTTAATAGATTATTGATTAATTATTGGCTTAATTTTGTATAATTTGTTGTTGAAGATTATTTATTATTAAAGCCTCTTCTATTTATATAAGACATAAAAAAGAGATATAAATTAATATATCTCTCTTGAGCTTAAAGATTTTTATTTAAAGTCTTTAACAGCTTTTTCATCTCCATAATATACCCATTTACCAGCAAGACCAGCATTTTTTTCTTCAGTATCACCATACCAAGCTTTTGCAGCCTTAGCACTTTCAAATAATAATGCAGTTACACCAATTTTGCCATCATCTGTTTCTTTTGTGCATGTAACGCTAGCTTCAACGCCATCACCGATTGCAGCTAATAAAGTTCTTTGAACTGTACCATCATCTTTTTTAACTACAACAACATCGTAATCTTTCTTTTCCATTTTTTTCTTAGCAGCATCTGCATCTTTAGGAGCACATCCAGCTAATACGAATGCGAATACTAATACTAATAAAACACCTAATAATTTTTTCATTTTTTCTCCTCCTATGTGTTTCTAATAAAAGTTTCTTTACTTTTATGAAAATATTATACCATAATTATTTAATAATGTAAACTATCTTGAAAGATTTTTTTTACTTTATATTTTGTTGTTTATTAATTCCTTTTTAAAGAAGTTTTATGTATAAATACTCACGTTTTTAAAAATAAAACGCTCAGAAAGGCATTTTCTTGAGCATTTTATCATATTTTTATTAAATTATTGTTTATTCAACCAATTTAGAACATCTTGATATACTTCTTCTTTGTTTGTTTCATTCAGCATCTCATGACGTCCATTTTCATATAATTTCATTTCTACATTCTTAAGACCTAATTTTTGGTATTTATTAAATAATTTCTTAACACCTTTACCCATATTACCAACTGGATCTTTAGCACCAGAGAATAAATATACAGGTAAATCAACAGGTATTTTATTAAAGTCTTTTGCGATTGTGTTGAAATTAATAATTAAGTCCATGAAATATGAAGCTGAAAAATCAGCACCACAATATGGATCAGCAATATATTTATCAACATTCTCTTCATTGACACTTAACCAATCATATGCAGTTCTATTTGGCTTAAATGCTTTATTGTATGAACCAAATGATAAATTAATTAATTTTTTAGAAATATATTTCCTACCATGCTTTTTAACTTCACCCTTCGCAATTACAGCACCTAATTTATAAAGTAATGATTTAGTAAAATTAGTTCCTGATAAAATTGCGGCATCAATTGAATCTGGATAAACTTCCATATATCTTTGAGTAATAAATGATCCCATAGAATGACCCATTAAAATGAATTTCTTATCAGAATACATCTTTTTAATTTCTTGATTTACTAAATTAGCATCTTGTACCATGGCATCAAAATTATCAACATCACTCATGTAACCTTGGTTTTCAACAGATCCACATGTTTCACCATGACCTCTTTGGTCATAAATAACTGTGATATAACCGTTTGCTGCTAAAAAGGCTGCAAATCCTTCATATCTTTTTCTGTGCTCTGCCATTCCGTGTATGATTTCCACGATTCCTTTTGCGTCAACAGTAGGTTCAAATACATCACCAAATAATGTCACTTTTTCATCATAAGTATTTGATTCAAATTGAAGTGCTTTTCTTGTAAAATTATCCATATTTTCCTCCTCTTTATCAGATAATTATTGTTTTTCTGCTCTCTTTATAATATTTTTAAACGCATTTTCTCTTTCCTCTTGGCTGTGCTCTTTTAATTTAGCACGAGGATGCATTTCCATATATTTTTGATTCATATCTTCATTTTTAATATGAATATATCTTTCGGTAGTTGAAATAGATTCATGTCCTAATAATTCTTGAATTATTCTTAAGTCAACATCATTTTTAAGTAAATGTGACGCAAATGAATGTCTGAGCTTATGTGGTGATATTGGCTTATTAATTCCACAATTCTTCGCTTTTTCTTTTAATATTTCATCAAAGGCCTGTCTTGACATTGCTTGTCCCTTAATTGCACTTAAAAATAAAATATCTGTGTGTTTTTTAACAAGCAATGGTCTCGCATTTTTAATGTAATAATTAATTGAATCAATTGCTTTTTCACCAATTGGCACAATTCTTTCTTTATTTCCCTTACCATATACTTGAACATATTGCATATCAAGGTGAATATCACCAAGCTTTAAATTACAAAGTTCACTAACACGTAGTCCTCCTGCATAAGCAAGCTCTATCATTGCTTTATCACGGGCTTCAATTGGATTATCTTGATTTAATGAATCTAATAATTTTTGAATCTCCTCAATTGAGAATATTACTGGTACTTTCTTTACTTGTTTAGGTGAATCAATTGCTTTTGCGATATTATGATCAGTATATTTTTCAATAAATAAGAATTTATGAAATGATTTAATAGCAGATAATTTTCTAAGTTGAGATGAAGGCGCAATTTGTTTGTTCTTTAAGGTACGTAAATATGATCTTAAATCTTCAATTTTAATATCATTAGGATTATTAATCCCCTTCTTCTCTAAATATTCAATATATTGAATAATATCATTTTTATATGATATTACCGAATTTTCTGATAATCTTAAATCACCTTGAACATAATATTTATATTCATTCACATATTTCTGCATATAATCACCTAATTTCAAATATTTAGTCGATAATTTTGTTTATAATCGCATTTTCTAAATATATTTTATCACATAATATTCTTAGATTTCCATCTTTTATTTCTAAAATATTATCTTTTATTAAATTATTGATATTTTTATAATAAACAAGTAAGTCTTCATTATATCTTTCTTTGAATTCATTTAAATTAATGCCTTCTTTTTTTCTAAGGCCTAATATTAAAGCTTCATAGATAATATCATCTTTTGATAGCACATTTTTTTCTTTTATTATTTCATCAAATCGATTTTCATTGATTAAATTGATATAATCATTGATTTTATTAGTATTTGTGGATCTAATATTATCAATATATGATGATGCTGAAATTCCTATTGCTGCATAATGCATATTATTCCATGTCAACAAATTATGATATGATTGATAGCCATCTTTACTAAAATTACTAATTTCATATTGATTAAAATGGTGTTTAGATAAGAATTTTACTATTTTATAATAATATTTGGATTCCTTATCTCCATCCATTTCGAGAATTTGACCTTTTTTAAATAAATCATATAATATAGTTTTTTCTTCTAAGATTAAAGAATAATAAGAAATATGTTTTACGTGATGTTTAATAGCAATTTTCATATCTTTTAAGATATTTATGTATTTATCTTGATATAAACCATAGATTAAATCACAATTGACATTATTAAAATGATGATTATGTAATAAATCAAGAGCATGAATTGCGATTTTCTTATTATGATTTCTTCTTAAAAAGATAAGTTTCTTATTATTAAATGATTGGATACCTAAACTAATTCTATTTATATGATATTTATTAAATAAATCGATCCAATTATCAATATTATCATCATTTATATCATTAGGATTAGCTTCAAAAGTGAATTCCTGAATATTTGATAGATTAATTAATTTAGATAATTCATTTAATAATCTTTCTAATAAATCAAAAGAAAGGGAACTAGGAGTTCCCCCACCGATATAAATAGATTTTAAATCTTTAAAATTATTAGCTTTATATTTAGCTTCTTTAATGAGGGAAGATATATATTTTTCTTTTTTATCATCATTTGCGATCATTTTCGTAAAATCACAATATGCGCAAATGTGATCGCAAAAAGGAATATGAATATAAAGGCCATATATTTTATTTATATCTTCCATATTATTTATCCAAACTTAAAACGGCTAAGAAAGCAGATTGAGGGATTTCTACAGAACCTACTTGTTTCATCCTCTTCTTTCCTTCTTTTTGTTTCTCTAATAATTTTTTCTTTCTTGTGATGTCTCCACCATAACATTTAGCAAGTACATCTTTTTTAAGTGCTCTTAAATCAGATCTGGCAACAATTTTTCCACCAATGGCTGCTTGAATTGGTACCTCAAACATTTGTCTTGGTAATAATTCCTTTAATTTTTCAGTGATTGCTTTTCCACGAGCATGAGCACTTTCTTTGTGTAGGATGATGCTTAAAGCATCGACCTTTTCACCATTTAATAAAATATCCATCTTTACAAGATTGCTACGCTTATATGATGATAATTCATAATCAAAGCTTGCATAGCCCTTTGTATTAGATTTTAGACGATCAAAGAAATCAAATACAACCTCAGATAAAGGAATATCATAATATAAAGTAACTCTCTTTTCATCTAAATATTCCATATTGATGAATTGACCCCTTTTATATTGACATATTTCCATTACAGCACCTACATACTCATTTGGAAGCATGATAGTTGCTTTTACATAAGGTTCTTCAATATATTTGATGTATGTGGCATCAGGTAAATCATTTGGATTATCAATTTCTAGCATAGTTCCATCAGTTAAATAAACATGAT
>JAEEHM010000078.1 GCA_016280895.1 Bacillota bacterium | reverse complement strand
GATCTAGCAGCTTCAGATGATTTATAAACACCATTTAATAGATAAACAGTAGTCTTATTATTATCTCTTGGATCTCTATACACAAACAAATCCTTTGGATTGCTTAAGTCAGCAATTTCATCTAAACCTAAGTTAGAATAAATATAAGGAGTTTGATTTACAGTAAATCCATCAGTTGAATAAATAACTTTACCCTTATGATCATATGTATAACCAATAGCATTAACATCAAGTGAAGTAATACCTACAAACACAAGTAGGGCTAACACAAAAGCACAAATTTTGAATAATCTTTTCTTTTGCATATTTACCTCCTACTTCATACCTGATGATGCCATTGTTTCCATAACTTGTGATTGTGAAATAATGAAAACCACAATTGGAACCAAGATCATAATCAAACTTACAGCAGCAAGTGTACCTGTACGAGCAGCACCAGCTGTAGCGATTTGGCTTAAAGCATAGCTTACCATCTTTAAGTCTTCACTATAGATATATTGTTCACCACTTGTACCCCATAAGCTTTGGAACAATAAGATTAATAATGTTACCCAAGCAGGTTTAACAAGAGGCATAACGATAGTTACATAAATTCTAAATTCACCAGCACCATCGACCTTAGCTGCTTCAATTAAACTCATTGGAATTTGTTCCATAAATTGTTTCATTAAGAATAAACCTAATGAGTAAGTAAATGCAGGTAAGATAATAGAAAGTTGTGTATTAATCATACCTAAGTAGTTGAAGATAATGTAGTGAGGAATAGCAGTAACTGAAGATGGGAACATCATTGAAAGTACTACCATACCAAATAGAATCTTACCACCAGGTACATGATACTTAGCTAGAGGGTATGCACACATAGATGCAATAATGATATGACCAAATGTACCTAAGATAGTTACTAAAATTGTGTTAAAGAAATATCTTGAGAATGGCACAAGTGATGAACCAAGTGCATTAACTAAGTCTGCAAAGTTATCTAGTGTAGGGTTTTTAACAAAGAATCTAGGTGGATATAGGAAAATTTCATCTAGAGGTTTGAAGGCGTTACATACAGTTAATACTAAAGGTAAAATACTTGTAATACCAGCAAGACACAATAATACGAATAAAGCAATATCTCCACCAAGAGATCTATTGATTCTTTTCTTTTTCTTTGATTTTCTTAAAACTTTAAAGTCACTAATTTCTGAGAAAGGACGAGAATCAATTCTTTTTGCTTTTATAGCATTTAAGTCACGTTCTTTTGCCATAATTAGTCACCTATCTTTCTGATGATTCTTTGAATCAACTTATTAAGTCCAATCGAAGCTAAGAATAATAGTGTCGCAATTGCTGAAGCATAACCCATTTCATAACGTAATGAACCATAGTCGGTTAAGTGGTTTACAATTGTATGACCAGCATAAGCAACAGATGGGAATCCACAAAGTGAAGTTGTAATTGAACCAACACCTAGTGCATTCGCAATTTGAATAACTGCTGAGAACATTAATTGTGGCTTTAATGATGGAAGTGTAATGAACCATAATTCTTGCCATCTATTCTTAATACCATCAACAGCACCAGCTTCATATAATGTTTTATCAACACCCTTTAAACCGGCAATCAAACTTAAGAAGTTAACACCTAAGCTCATCCATAATTGTACAATAATTACAATTGGTAAAATGTATTTCGCATTAGTAAGCCAAGTAATCGGTGTATTTAAGAAGCCCCATTTAATCAAGAAGGCATTCGCATAACCATAGATATCACTTGAGAAAATTAATGCCCATACAGTAATCGCATTTCCTGAAAGTGAAGGAGCATAGAATACAAGTGTCATAATGATTCTTAACTTATCAGGAAGTTCGTTAATCAACCATGCGAACACGAATGAAAGTAAATATCCAAATGGTCCGCAGATAACCGCAATTACTAATGTATTTTTAATAGCAGTAATAAATATTTCATCATCTAAGAACAATGTTAAATAGTTGTTGAAACCTACAAATTTAGGAAATTGCAACATATTAAATGATGTGAAAGATAAATATAAACTGATTAATACTGGAAGAATTGTAAATAGAGTAAATCCAACCATATAAGGAAGCATCATTAAATATAATGTTCTATTTAAATAAAGCTTTCTTCTAAGTGGTTTTTTACGACTCCAATGATCAATCTTAATACCAGTTTCAGTTTTCCATTTCTTAAATTTACGAATCTTAGCAGCAAACCAATTTTCCTTGACAGCCATCTCAGCAGAACCATCAGCATTTACTTGAACTTCAGGAACTTCATTAGAAGTTTCAACTTCTGAAGTTTGTTCTTCATTAGAAGTTTCAACTTCTGAAGTTTGTTCTTCGTCAGCTTGTTCTTCAACAACTTCTTCTTCATCTACTTGTTCTTCTTCGACTTCTTCAATTTCAGCTACTACTTCTTTGTTTTTAATTTCATCAGCCATTGAATTTGCTTACTCCTTTCCGTTTAATTCTTCGTATTCGATTGATGTACCTAAACCGAATTCGTTTCTCTTTCTATTAATTTCACTATTAATTGTTCTAATATAGTCAATTAAAGTTTGACGTGGATTAGCCTTATTATTTACAGCATGACGGAATGCATTTTCAAGGTTACGTCCTGTATAGTATCCACCTGGAACTTCAGGAACACCAATTGTGCTATCCCATTGTGCAACTAAGATATCTAATTCTTCTCTAGTCCATGCAAGACGTTGGAATGCTGCAACATTTGCAGTATTTAAACGAGCTGCAGAACCTAAGATAGATTCGATTTCTCTAGCGTATCCAACTTGAGTGTCAGCACTTACGAACCACTTCATAAATTGCCATGATGCTTTGTAATTATCAGCTTGTTCCATCATAACAACAGCAGTACCACTAGCAGCACCCATGTGGTCTACATATCTATTACCTAAATCATCAAACTTTTCAACACCAGGAAGTAATGCGAATCCCCATTTACCTCTGATTTCTGGTGCAGATACAGCTAAAGTATTATACATATCATAACCAGCAATACCAATAGGTGTTTCACCACTTCTGAAACGGTTAATGAATGATGCAGATAGTGGGAATGAATAATCTGAATAGAAGCTACACCAGAATTCAAATGCTTGAAGAGCTGCTTCACTATCGAAATTAGATTCAACATATTGTTTTTTAACACCATTCTTATCTGTATAATCGATAGTACGATAGAATGCAGATGTAGGATCATCAGTTGTTTGATATAAGTATGACGCAAAGATTTGGTTAACAACACTTGTAGCACCAGCTTGGTTAAGTGGTAGATAGAATTGGAAGTTCATGATTTGAAGCTCAGGTATTAATAATAATACTTGATCCCAAGTTTCAGGAACAGTCCAACCATATTCCTTAAACATATCTGTTCTATAGAACATTACAAGGAAGCTTTGAGTGTTAGGAAGTGCATATAAACCAGTATGTCCACCATTATCAGTATATGAATATGGAGTTAATGCACTAGCTTGGAACCAAGACTTAACTGTTTCTAATTCACCAGCAAGTTCAGGATATTCATCATCAAGTAATGTCAAATCATGAATAGCACCACGAAGTGCATAATTTACAGGAAGACCATTATCTACATTGATTGCTACATCTGGACCACGTTTTGCAAGAGTTGCAGTCAACAATACACCAGATGATACAACCTTTAATTTAATATTAATTCCATATAATGGACTTGATGTATCATGATTTTGAATAGCTTCATTTTGTGCTTCATAGATCATTGAACTGATTGCGTTAGCTTGTTCACGACCAGTTGATGCAGATGTTAATAACCATACTTCAACATCTTCCCAACCTTCGTTACCAGCAGTTAAACCAACAGATTCATAATCAAATACGAACGAACCAAAGAAACCACGAATGCTGAACCATGAACCTACAAAAATATTAGGATTAGCACGGCCAATCTTATAATCATCACTATGTACCATTAAATAATCGATTGTTAGTGCTTGTTCACTAACATTTAAAATCCAAGTACCTAATGATGAAATATTTGTACTAAAGTCTGATAAAGACTTTTGAATCTTACGATAATTCTTAATGAATTGATTTAATTGAACCATGATAGTTTCTAGTGCAGTAGTTTCACTACTCTTTTCACCAGAAATCTCTTGAATGTTTTTACTAACACTTTGTAAAATACCAATGCAACGTTCAAATTCTGCAGTTGCTCTAGTAATGAAAGCTTTACCTTCAGTCTTCGCAAAATAGTCAATGAATGGGTCAGGTGAAATACCAGTACGTTTGATAATTTCACGATATAGGCCATTTAATGTATCGATAACATCACGAACACGACTAATTTCAGATGCATAATCACCAAGTGTACATTCAAGTGTAATTTCATGTTCACCCTTTGTTAAATAGAAATAATAAGGTTTATCTTCACTAGCACCTAATGTAACGATAGAATAATTACTACCATACACAAACTTACAATTTTGTGCTTCAGCGAAAGGAACTTCCTCATCAATATATAATTTTCTTGTAGAGAACAAACCTCTACTAACATTTTGTTTACTTCTTAAAGAGATTTGATATAAACCATCTTCTTCAACATTAACCTTCCATGTAATCCAACTACCTGGGTCAGTCCATTTAGAACCACCAATAGTATTTAAGATTAATTTAACAGGAGAAGCCTTAGCTCCATCAGCTGTTGTTGTATATGCAGATGTTTTATCATTAACAGCATAAATTGTAGATGAAGAACGTGAATACGCATTTTCACCTTCAATCTTATAAAACTTAGAACCAGTGATTTTACTAGCACCAGCTGCTTCTTTTTCACTTATATATTCATCATAAGTTTTATATGATTCTTTTGATGCAAAGAATACATCAATAATACCCATATTTTCTTTAATAGCACTAAATGTTAAAGTATGATCTCCACTTGATAGATATACAACATATGGTTCTGTAACATAACCAATTGAATCTCTTACATAAGCATAACGAGAAGCTAATTTTTCAACTTGACTAGGCTTAATTTGGTTACCAGATAAGTCTGTCAAAGGAGTACCATCATCACACCATGTTCTTGTGAATGAAACGTTTCTTAAATCAGAGAATGGTAAAGCACCATCAATGTAAACAGCTCTTTCAATATTAGCACCACCGCTATCTTCCCATGGATCAGTTTCATTCCACTTATCCATAGCAACATAATGTAAAATGATGTTGTAATATCCAGCTTCAGTAATATTAACATTATAAACTACTGAACCATTTTTACCACTGTACACAAAATTATATGCTTTTCCATCATCATCAGTGAAGCTACCATCATCACGTCCAGTTAAATAATCAGCTGAATCAGCATCTTCACCTTGTGCTAAATTATAAGCCTTAGTTGCATCCTTATCATAAGTTGCTTTAATAGCTTTGTTTTTAGTACTATCAATTGTGAAAGTATAATTTGATGGATAATTATCACCATTAGCTTGAATATATTTTTCATAATCTCCACTAACTACACTCGCATTTGGAACTGTAGAGTTAGAAGAAACATGATTTTTATTAAAGCTCTTGATAGTTACAATAGCTAGTAATACTACAATTGCAGCTAATAGCGCTAGTAAAACAACACGTTTTACTTGCTTACTAGTAATTTTAATTTTACGCTTCATTTGCGCCTCCTTCTAAATCAGCAATGAAAGCATCAATAAATTCAATAGCTTTATTGTAATAATCAAATGTCTTATCAAGATAAGAGTACTTATTACGAACAAGCCAAATCTTCTTAAGATCTTTCATTGACTTACTTAAGCCTTTCTTTGCTTTTTCTAAGTATTTAATCTTTTCTTCATTCTTAAATTGATCTAAAAGAGCAATATGAACATGATATAAACTCATTACCATATCAATTGAATGATTCATTTCTTTCTTCCAAATATCATCAACTTTAGAATTAGCTACTTGCTTTTTCTTTAGTTTGAAGAAATCTTCTAAAACAAGATAATTATCATAAGATAATGTTGACCATTTCATTAATTCTTTAAAACGACCAACCTTATCTACTTCTCTATTTGCGTAATTCATATACATGAATGTCGCGAATGCAACAGTATTATTACCTCTCCAAATCTTTTCATATTGGTAATAACTTGAAGCATCCATTAAGATATCCGCAAATAAATTATCTTTATCTTTAAACACAAATTTATTTAAATAATTTCTAACTTGTTTAATAGTACCAGCCTTGCATCTATATGAAAGAAGTCCAGTAAATACAAGTGGTGGAAGGGTAGGACCTAAATGTTGTAAATGTCCAAAATCGCCCCAATCAGTAGTTAAAACTCCTAAACCACCAAGCTTATATGTATTCCAAATAGCATTACTGATATTTTCAACCCAATCATATAATCTACCAAACCAACTACACCAAGTGGTTGTACCAGGAGCAGACATAAAAGGCACATTAGCTTCTTTTAATTTCTTAAGATGTAAATCAAATGGATAATCACCTTCATATCCCCAATCAAGATAAATCATATCCTTAGGCATATTTTCTAAAGATGCTCCATGTCTAACAAGTACATCTCCCCAAATCATTGGTTGTTTATTATATTTCTTGATATAAGGATAAACTTTATTCACAAAAGAAATATATAATTCATCAACACCAATTTCATTAGCTTTAGCTTCACTTTTACCTTTACCTAATTCGAAAGGTTCATCAAAGTCCATATTGAAATATTTACTTTTAGATATTGGAAGCATATCATCATACATTTTGCTGACAAGCTTAACACTACCTTCATCTTCTGGATCTAATGTAGATGGAGCTCTATGACTTCCCCATAAATCCATACCACCAGGAAGTACAGCTAAATCCTTAAATTCATCTTTAGCTAGCCAATCAGTCATATGACCAAAGCCATTTTGATTAGGTACTAAATCTATACATCTATCATTACAATATTTTTCCAATTTTTTATATTCACTTACTGTTATATAGGCATTCTTAGTTAGATATTCACTAAAACTCTTATATTCAAAACTAAAACCTTCAACGTATAATTCAAAATGATTCATTTTTAAATCAGCCATTAAATCTACTAAGTATTCTAAAGTCTTAAACTTAGGAACCTTATTTCTACTGATATCAAACATAAATCCTCTAACCTTTAAATCAGGTTCATCTTCAATATGTGCTGTTTGAAGCTTAATTGGAAGATAAGTAATAATTTGTTTTAGAGTTTTAATAGCATAAAAGAATCCATTATATGTAGATGCATATACTTCAATTTTATCTTTTAAGATATCAATTTCATATGCTTCTTCACCTAATTCTTTCTTTAATTTGAAATCAAGATTTGCATTATCACTTTCTCCATATGATAAAAACGCTTGCAATTCATTTGTAAGCTTTGCCATTTTCTTAGGTAATGATACAGAAATTTTATCTAATTCAAGATAATCTTCTCCCATTACTTGCTTCTTCAAATTAGGAAAAATGTTATACATAATATTTGCCTTTCTTTAATTTTTTTATTTAAAGGACCTCAAATAGCCGAGGTCTTCCCTTTAATACTTATTCTACCATAAAGTCAAGTTTTTTTCAAGATTAAAATCACTACTAATTAGATATTTGTAAAAAAGTTGTATACCTTTACAAACTATTATATTTTTATTTTCAAAAGATTATTTCCTAATTAAAAAGACTACTTTAAGATATTTACTAAATCTTAAAATAGTCTTTCTTTTAAGTTTGTTATTTATAACATAACGCCTTACATATTTTCCATATTTTTTGTCCAAGTATATAGTATGCTTAATTCGCTGACAATTTTATAGTTGATTTCTCTTTCTTCTAAAAACAACTTCTCTATTGTCCTTTTTACGGGGCACAAAATATTTTGATCATTCTCTTAAACACGCATTTTTTAGCGGAGATGATACCCTTGTTTATCGTCTTATATTTTCATATTAACCAACTATAGTGTCTACTATTTAAATAGTATAATTTAGATTCATTGTCATAATAATAATATTTATATGATGTTGTTAAAGTATTATTCTCATACGCTTTGCATGTTTCCATTAATGATTTTCTAATATAAGTGAACTGTTCTTGAAACATCAAATTATTATTTGAACGATAATGTTAAATATATATGATATTACCATAATTATCATATTCACAATATAATGATAATTATTTTAATTAATCATTCTAAATCCATTAACGGTTTTTTTAGAATAATATTCAAGTGCTTTTACAATCTTTTTTCTATATTCAAGTTCAAGATAAATTTCTGCCTTATTAAACAACTCAATTGCCACTTTCGTACCATATCCGTCGTTATTTTTATACATAGTCTTAACTTCTTCCCATTTGCATTTTAATCATTATATTGTAATTGCTATAATATCAATTAACAAGCATATAAATCTCACAACAAAATCTATGACATACATCACATATGTTATAAATTGATTCATGTTTAATTTTCGAAATTTCAAGTTGTTCAATTATTATATCTTTATTTTTCAAAAACACAGAAAAGTTCGACTTCAAAGGTCTATTTTTTTTTATTTCATATGCATAATCAAAAAGTTCTTCATATAGTTCCATCATATCAAAACCATTTTCAAATTCTCCAAATTTAAATTCTTCTGGTATATTGACACATTCTAATTCATTTGCTAAAGTTTTTAATTTTTCAGAATACATAAA
The DNA here is from genome assembly GCA_016280895.1 of Bacillota bacterium. Classification (GTDB taxonomy): domain Bacteria; phylum Bacillota_I; class Bacilli_A; order ML615J-28; family CAG-698; genus RGIG3506. Next base: position 5,446 of record JAEEHM010000078.1, on the reverse strand, counting down.
ATACCTCCTAACAAAATGATAATAACAACTTCGATAATGGATTGATAATCACTCTTACTTTATTTTCTAAATAAATACCTCGTGCAGATAAGCTTCCAGATTCTAAAGTTTTAAATGTAGAAATAGTATTTTTAAATTTATTTGCGTTTTTTGTGTAATTAATTACATTATTTCCTAAATATTTATGACCTTCTTCAACAACGTGTTTGTTAAAGTGACGAATCATATTTTCTTTTGGTGTAATAGTTTGACCGTTCGAAACCACTTGTCCCCAGCTTTTTACAGCACTCATATATTGAATCGCTCCAACTGAACCACCAATCAATGCTCATGCAATCGCTAACGCACCAAAGCCAATTCCAGCACCTGTTAAGACTCCTTCAACTGACCAATCGGTTAACGCGCCTCCAACAATAGCTCCACCAACAACACCTACACCGGCACCTATTAAGGTTTCAACTGCTGCCCCATGAATTACAGCTCCAGCCATAGATGTAACCATAATAGTTGTTCCAACCCCCATAGTTAATGCAGTTATGGCGCCTAATACAAGCGCGGCACCAACTATAGCTAATCCTATAGCTAAACATTGTAGCCACCCAGGTGCATGTCCACTAGGATCGGCATACATAATAGGATTATTACTACAGTAACAATATAAATTAAGCCCATTTATTATATTACTATCTATATATAATATATCATCTGATGATATAAATCTTCTTATATCACTACTATAATATCTACTATTTAAATAATATAATTTAGATTCATAATCATAATAATAATCTTTATATCTATATGGATTAATATTACCTATAAATGTAATATCATTGTTTATAATAAGTTCATTATTACTATTTACTTCATATACTAATGTATTACCATATCCATCATAAATATATCTAACTACTTCAATTCCATCACTTATTATAGATACAATATTACCTATTTCATCTTTAATATAATAATATGTTTTATTATTATAATTAAAACCTATTAAACTTTCTCTAGTAATAGATTCGCACTCCCCATATAAATAATTAACACCATTATTATAAATTAGAATTACAATACTAACATGAATAAAACTGTAGTGTAGCATTTATATTCCTAATTAATTATTCTCTTTTACATTTTAAATATTTCTATATTTGTGTCAAAAAATTGATTTGATTAATGCTTTTCAAATTAAATTATTTAAAGAAAATTTATTAGCATTGAAAATTAATTATTTTTTAGTATTTCAAAAAATAATTCTGCAAATCGTTCACATTCATATATATTAAAATATAAATCCAAATTATATTCTTGTTTTCCATCTGTAGACATCAATCCATGCTTTAAAATTTCAAACACATAGTTTGTTAATTGATTAACTGATATCAGATTATTTGAATTATAATATGTAAAAATCTTTTGGGCATAACTATCATATTCATCGGCAGGAAATAAAACTAAATTATAAGGATCCCACAAACGTAGTATTTTTTTTATAATGTTTATATTCATAAATCATCCTCCAAATATCTTTCTAATTATATCTTGCATTTCTGAATCAAAATTTCCACTACCATATGTTGTTACAATCTTACCAGCAGCATTTAAAACAACAAAAGCTTTTTGTGTAACATATGCAACTTTTCCACCATTTTGTAGTATACTTGTTCCAAATTTAACAGTTAATTTTACCATTGTTTTACTAATTCCGCGTTCAGCCATTCTTTCAGCACCATGAATACCATAATCTGTAATTTTGCCCCCTTGGTTTGCTGCTACTTTACCTAATTTAGTAACTTCACCAATTGCAGGATTTGGAGAAAAAGTGAGTGCACCATAAGCTCCTCCAATGAGAGCACCAGAAATTGCTCCTATACCAAAGCCCATCATAAATCCTTTCAATAGGCTTTCGCCAAGATTAGCCCCTGTCACTTCACTATAAATGACACCACCAGCTAGACCTGCTGCAGTGCCTATTGCAGCACACGTTAAGCATCCAATAGAAGCATCAAAAGCTATTGCACCTGCAGCAGTTGCGACAAAAGCTGCTGTTCCAACGCCACATGTAGCAACTGTTAAAACTACTGCAGAAGCTACAACCAAAGCTGCTCCAACACCTAATAAAGTCCATTGCCACCATTCTGGAGTATGTCCATTTCTATCCGAATACATCACAGGATTATTCAAACAGTAACAATATAAATTTAATCCATTAATTATATTACTATCTATATATGATATATCATCTGGTGATATAAATCTTCTTATATCACTACTATAATATCTACTATTTAAATAATATAATTTAGATTCATTGTCATAATAATAATCTTTATATCTATATGGATTAATATTACCTATAAAACTACTATTATTATTTAAAACTAATTCATTATTACTATTTACTTCATATACACTTATATTACCATATCCATCATAAATATATCTAACTACTTCAATTCCATCACTTATTATAGATACAATATTACCTATTTCATCTTTAATATAATAATATGTTTTATCATTATAATTAAAGCCTAATAATGAATCATTCTCATCATATAGATAAATTATACCACGACTATCAGATATTATTTTACTATTTATTACATTAAATGTGATAATATTATGATTTATCATGTTTTCTTTTTTATATCTTACATTATTATAGTTATAATAATACTTATAAGATAATACTAATTCATTATATTGATTATATACTTTATATGTTTCAATTAAAGATTTTCTAATATAAGTGAATTGTTCTTCAAATAGTAAATTATTTATTGAATTATAATGTTTTATACTAATGATATTCCCATAATTATCATATTCAAATGTTTTATATGAATTATCATGATTATTATCAATTCTTGTAAGTAAAGAATTTACATAAGTAAATGAATTAGTGATATTAGATGTAATATTATTTGGATTTGTGCCTTCTTTTTTATTTACACTTGTAATATTACCTAACTTATCATATATATAATTATTCTCTTTATAATTAATGATATTATTACTAGAATTATATCTCAATATCTTGTCTTTTGTTAGCTCTTTTGAGTCATTAAAACTGTATCCATATTCAAATTTATTAACGAAATTATTATTGTTCTTTTTTTCTAATATATATGATGAAATCATATTGCACTTATTAAAATAGTAATATTCAAAATCAAATTTTTCTTTATTATTAATATCTACATATGTTTCAATATTAGCACTATCTACATAATCTGTTAAAGATCCATTATTTTCTAGATAAGTTATTGCATGTTGATAATAATAATCAGGATCTACATTTTCACTATTAATATTCCATAGATATGCATTTATATAATTTACATTTGAAAGAGCATTATATGATAGTACTCTATCAAAATAATTATTTTTGGTTTGAATTAATTTTGAATCAATTAAATGATTTGAATCTGTATAGTATTTGTAGCTAATTTCATTATTATTAAAACTGTATTTTGTTTCTTTGTAATTGGCATATTCTGCTGTTTCTATTTTCAATAATTCATTATTATTAAAATCAATTTCTCTAATTTTATTGACATTATTAGAATAATCGTAATAAAAATGTACTGTAGAATTTTTATAATTATCTTGAATTGATGTTGTTAATTCCTTATAGTTATAATTATAAATGACTTTATTGATATTATTATTATCACTGATTGATAGTAATTTACCATATTTATTATATGCATATTTTAATATTTCTGGATTATTAGCGTTTAAATAAATGCTTTCAGTTTCAATATTTAAATTATCATTATAATTGTAACTTACTTTAGGAATATCATTACTATTCTTTTTTAATTTATTTAAGTTATAATAATTCGTAATTCTTTCTAAATTATCGTATGTATAAAAATGATTGATGATACTATTATTGTCTTTATTGTATTTTTCTATTACTTCATCCTTATCATTATATCTAATATGATTAACATAATTTGAATTATTATATTTATCACTTACTGTAACGATTCTATTGTTATTATCATAAATATAAAAGTTCTCTAAGTATGAATTATCATTTACACTTTTATTTCCTGCTTTTACAAGTAGTCCTTCCTCATTATACATCATCCTTGTATAATTATAACCATCTTCTTCTATATCGCCCAAATTATTATATGTATGATTGATGGTTTTAATTAAAGTATTGTTATCATATATATCAGTTCTTATTATTCTTTCATAATTATCATAGGTGTAATGCTTAATTGTGTTTAACTCATCTTTTTCTATAAGTATATTATTTCTTAAATCATAATATTTATATGCCCTATTATTGGCGCTTGCTGCTATTACCATTTCATAAACTTTATTTAAGATAATGTAATTGTTGATTGTAATATTTGAAATAAAATGTCTTGTTGAATAATATTGTTGATTGTTATTTCTATTTACACTTGTAACGGTTATATTTAGATTTTCATCTATATCTAAATGCTTAAGCACTAATGTGTCATTTTCGTCTATAAAAGATGTTATAACCGCTTTACTAACTTTTTCTTTTACTTTTCCATCATTATAGCTAAATAAGAAGTAGCTTAAATTCTTTTCTTTGATAAAAAATAAATAATTATTGTAATTATTTATTATGTCGTTGTCACTTAAATAATAGCCGCCACAGCATGTAATTTTTGTATAATACACATCTCCATCTCTTCTAAACGTAAATGAACTTTGTCTATCAGGATAAAAATATATTACATTATTTATGTCGCTGTTTTTTGCACTAACATTCGTGCTATCGCCAAGATTAATATACATATTAGAAATCTTATAATGGTTTCCAGAGATAGCAGCAAAACGTACGCTAGTGCTTGTTTCTGTCATGGTTTCAGACACTATTCTGTATTTTATCTCGTCGACTGCTTGCCTTCTCACCTTAATTTTCAATTGATAATATTGTAATTCTGCACTTGGTTTTAAGAATAATCTTTTATATACTATGTCTGTGCTTTCGTCACTGTACTTTATATATATTTGAATTGTATTTACATAATGAACATAGTCTAACTTAATAAACATATTTAAATTATATAAAATATAATAGCTACTATTCTTATTAATGTTATCGCTATGATATGCAATAAATTCATTTAAAGAAGAGCTATTAATGTCATAATAATCATATGAACATGTACCTTCATGTGCATTATGACCGTTTATTATAGTGCTACTATTTCCACTGCCCAGCAACTCAACACCATTCATTATATTTATGTTTTTTATATTACTGATGTTATTGTTTAAGACTTCAAAATGGCTAGTCTCTTTACCTTCACTATCATAATAGTAGATTGTTTTAATATTATTACTTGGGTTAAGTACATCTACTTTGGTAACTATTGTATAGTCAGTATTGTTATCATAAGTGAAATCAAATCCAAATATTTGATTAATTGTGATATTAGATATG
>JAEEHM010000077.1 GCA_016280895.1 Bacillota bacterium | reverse complement strand
GAGAACGTCGTAGAAGCGTTAGTGATTTAGAAAATAAAATTAATCAACGTGAACAACGTCTTGATAATCGTAGTTCTAATTTAGACAAGCGAGAAGACAACTTAATTGTGAAAGAACGTAAGATTGATGAAATGAAGAATCAAATCGATCAACAATATGCGAAGGCTGAAAAAACAGTTAAGGAGCAAGAAGAAAAACTTATTCAAATATCTGGAATGAGTCAAGAAAAAGCACGTGAAATTATTATGGAACGTGTTGAGGAAGATATGGCGATGGAAATCGCTGGATATCAAATGGATCAAGAAGAGAAAGCTAAGAAGGAAGCTAAGAAGAAAGCTGAAATTTATTTAGCTAATGCTATTCAACAATATTCAAATGATGTAGTACAAGATAAGACTGTGTCTGTTGTTGCACTACCTAATGATGAAATGAAGGGACGTATTATTGGTCGTGAGGGCCGTAATATTCGTGCTATTGAAGCTGCAACTGGTGTTGATATTATCATTGATGATACACCTGAAGCAGTAGTTGTATCTTGCTTCGACCCTATTAGAAGAGAAACAGCAAGAAGAGCTTTAGAAGCTCTAGTTCAAGATGGTCGTATTCAACCACCAAAAATTGAAGAATTGGTTGCAAAGTTTAGAAAAGAATTAGACACTGAATTAAGAGAAACTGGTGAAAAGGTTGTCTTTGATACTGGTATTGGTAAAATCCATCCTGAACTTGTTAAATTAATTGGTAAATTAAAATATCGTACAAGCTATGGTCAAAATGTGTTAGACCATTCAATCGAAGTAGCTTTCTTAAGTGGTAAATTAGCTGCAGAAATCGGTGAAAATGAAATCATCGCAAGACGTGCAGGCTTACTACATGACATTGGTAAATCAATGGATGCCGAAATGGAAGGTAGCCATGTTGACATCGGTGTTGAACTTGCTAATAGATATCATGAAAAGAAAGAAGTAATCGATGCTATTGCATCTCACCATGGTGATAAGGAAGCTGAAACTGTTATTGCTCATTTAGTTGCTGCTGCTGATACATTATCTGCTGCAAGACCTGGTGCAAGATCAGAATCATTTGATACATATATCAAGAGATTAACTCAATTAGAAGAGATTTGTAATTCATTTAAAGGTGTTGATAAGTCTTATGCTTTACAAGCTGGACGTGAAATCAGAGTACTTGTTAAACCTGAAGAAGTTGATGACAAACAATCTTATAAGTTAGCTCGTGATATTAGAATTAAAATTGAAAATAGTTTGCAATATCCTGGTACTGTTAAAGTTGTTATTATTAGAGAAGTACGTGTACAAGAAGTTGCAAAATAAGAATATGAAAAGACATTTTAAAAAAATGTCTTTTTTTATTTGATATTGATATATAAAAATAGTATAATATGATTATAAATTAGGTGGTATTATGAGAAAAGGAAATAAAAAGAACATCATTATTTTATTACTAATTTTATGTTTATTTTTCTTATGTAGTTGTAAGAAAAAAACATATATTGTAGTATTTGATTATAACTATGATAATATTGTATATAGTGAAGAAGTGAAAGAAGGAGAATTAGCTAAAGCTCCTTTAAATCCGCAAAGATTGAGATATAATTTTGCTGGTTGGTATAGTGATAAAGATTTTAGTATTCCTTTTAATGAAAATAGCGAAATACATAATAATTCTACATTCTATGCGAAATGGGAAGCAACTAACGCATATATCATTAGATATAATCTAAGTGGTGGTAGTACAAGTGAAGATACTGTACAAAAATTTGTGGATTATAGTGAAGTTACTTTAATCACACCAACAAAGGAAAATTATGAATTTGTGGGTTGGTATGAAAATGGTGCTTTAATTGAAGAAATCAAAGAAAATAGAGATTATAATTTAGTTGCTAAATATAATGCGCTATATTCACCAGTTGATGCTTTAATAATGAGTCCTGTTAGGACTGAAACTATGATATATAAAGATATCACATATAAAATTGTTGGTGGTCAAAAAATAAAATTAGATATGTATTTACCTCCACTTGAGGAAGGCAAGAAATGTCCAGTACTATTTATTTTCTTTGGTGGTGGTTTTATTGGTGGTGATAAGAGCCAAGTAGCATCTATTAATGGTAGTGGCTATATGCAAGAAGTATTTGATTATGCTCTTGATAATAATATTGCTGTTATAATTCCTAATTACAGATTATCAAATGGTAATACTATCACATTCCCATCACCTGTTGAGGATTCGCTTGATGCAATTAGATTTTGTGTAAAGAATAGTGCAGCTTTAGGTATTGATGTTCATAATATGGGTACTACTGGATATTCATCTGGTGCATATATGGCCTTAATGGCGGCATTTGCGAAGGATAATTTCTTTGGCGATCCCGATTTAAAAGCTATTACATATAATATTAAATATGTTGTCGATTTATATGCGCCTGCATATTATGATAAAAAAGCTTTAAATGGACTAACAATCAAAGGTACAATTATGCTTTCTAATTTCTTAGGTAGTATTTATACATCTAATGAAGAATTTGGCTATGTAATGCCAAGCTATTATGTTGATGAAGCAAGCCCTGATGTTTATATTGTGCATGGTAATCAAGATGCATTAGTTCCTTTAAGTCAATCTACTAATTTCCATGCCCTTTTACAAGAAAAAGATATTTCAAGTGAAATATTAATTGTGGAAGGTGCTGATCATATGCTTGTTACTGCATCTGGTTTTTCATCAATTAATCCTAGTTTAAGAGAAGTTAATGATTCTATTTGTGAATTTATAATGAATGAAGTAAATAAGAAGTAGCGAAAGCTACTTTTTATTTTGGATATTGTTTTTGTTGAAAAAAAAGGAAAATATGGTATAATATTTCATGGAGATATTTTTATGAACATTTTAATTGTAGGAGATATTTATTCAAAATTAGGTAGAGCTAGTTTTGAAGCTAATTTGAATAAGATAAAACAAGAAAGAAATATTAATTTTGTGATTGTTAATGGCGAAAATACATCACATGGCAAGGGTTTAAATGAAAACCATTATAAATGGTATATGGAACATGGTGTTAATGTTATTACCCTTGGTAATCATTCATATCATAACAGAAGTATTTTTAGATTTATTGATTCGGTGAATAATTTAGTTAGACCTTATAATTTACCATCAACTTGTGCTGGTAAAGGCTATTGTGTAATCAATTACAACAACATTAAGATTTGCGTGTTTCAATTAATGGGACAGGTATTCATGAACAATGATACTTTATCTAGTCCATTTGCGTGCTTAGATGAAATATTAGAAAATGTGAAGGCTGATATCTATTTATGTGATTTTCATGGGGAAGCAACATCAGAAAAAGTGGCTTTTGGATATTATGCTGATTCTAAAATTAATGCAGTATTTGGTACTCATACTCATGTACCGACATGTGATGAAAGGATTTTAAAAGGTGGCACTGCATACATCACTGATATTGGTATGACAGGACCTTTAGATGGTGTTATCGGCACAAAGGCCTCTATTATTGTGGATCGTTTCGTGAACAAAAGCCAAAATGTGTTTGAACCTGAAGATACTGGAGATAGTCAATTTAACGCAATTATCTTAGAAATTGATGAAAAGACTTTTAAAACAGTATCAATTGAAAGAATTAATATTGTGGATAAACGAAAAAAATAGAAAATCATGTTGTTGATTTTCTTTTTTTATTTAATGATGCTTATACTTTAAAATAAGATATTTTTGTGATATAATATTGTAGGTGAAAATTATGAACAATAAATATTATGATTTATTTATAAATGAAGAAGTAGATGAAAGTCTTTTAAATGAAAAACCAGTATCTTTTGAAGATCATTTCTGGCATTTACTTGCATTAAGTGTTTTATATAAAAAACAAGGTGATGAATATTTAGAAAAAACTTGTCTTCAAAAAGCTTGTGATTTAAATTATGCTTATAACGCAATGATTTATTTTGAAAAGAAAGAAGTACTTCCCCCTAACTACAAACAATATTTAACTGAATTTACTAATCAAATGAAGGATGATAAGGTTGAGGAACGAATTAAATATTATAATAAAAGATCTGCAAATAAAAAGAATTTAGGATTTTTATGGTATTCACTCATTTCTTTATCAATCATTCCGGTGATGCTGTTTTTAGTATTTGTGTGTAAATTAGAAACTACTATATCTGCGATTATTGCGATTGTGTTGATGTTTGGTGCACAATTCTTATTTACAAGAATGCAGAAAAGAAATAGATATATGAAGGTAAGACCACTAGAGAAAAGATTAGAAAATCATTTAAAATATTATGATCGTTTTGCGAAATTAT
>JAEEHM010000076.1 GCA_016280895.1 Bacillota bacterium | reverse complement strand
CCACGAATACTTAACAGTATCAGGATATAAATATCTAAATGTATCTGTAAAGCCACTCTCCAACAATTTTGTGAACTTTTCTCTCTCTTCATCAGAAAATCCTGGATTAAAATGGTTAATTGAAGGATTTTTTAGGTCAATTTCGTTGTGGGCAACGTTTAAATCACCACACATGATTACACATTTCTTGCTATCAAGCTTTTTCATATATTCTCTTAGGTCATCCTCGTATTCCATACGATAATCAAGTCGCTTTAGACCATCTTGAGAATTAGGACTATATAAATCCAGCAAATAAAAATTATCAAATTCCAGTAATGTTACTCTTCCTTCATCACTATATTTACCATCAATACCATAAATTACATTAATTGGTGCTTCTTTTGAAAAGATTAAAGTACCAGAATAGCCTTTTTTAATCGCACTTGACATAAAAACATGATAATTTTTATACATATTTTCTTCATTTAAGAAAGTAACATCAGCTTCTTGCATCTTTGTTTCTTGAATCATAAAGAAATCAGCATCAATTTCATCTAAAATATCAAAAAATCCTTTTTTAATAACTGCACGTAGGCCATTTACATTCCATGATACAAACTTTTTTTCCATATTTATCTCCTAATTCTATTATTTTACTACTTCGTATATGTATTCTCTTCCTCTTTTTTCAACAACCTTAACTAAATTAAGCTGTTTGAGAAGACTTAAGCTAATTCTAAGTTCCTTTAAAGCACATTTTTTTATTTTTTTTAATTCTTTTGCGCTAAATCTATAATCAATATCTTCAATTATCTTTTTAAAGTCTAAATATGATGAATAATCTTCTTCTTTGATGATCTTTAATGGTATTTTATCAATACTTTTTTTATCTTTATCAAAAATTTTCTTCTTATTCACTCTTTCTTTAACATCTAAAGCATCTAAATACACAAAATGAAAATGAAGATTGTCAAATTTTAAGAATTCTCTTATTGTGTAAACCTCTGAAAGTGCCGAAAAGGCTGTTTTGTGGCTAGGACTTTTCCTAAATAAAGCATCATTATCCTCATTTTTCATCGTAATTATCATCTTATTCACAATTATTGGATACACAATCGTTACTTGATAGCCTTCACTTAAGAAAAACTGTAATTTTTCCTTTAATTTATAAAAATTACGTGTTTGAATCTCAATTATTCCTTCTTCATTGTAGATATCAGCAATAAAATTTCCAATTTTAACCTCTTGAGAAGATAAATCAGGTTCAAAATAGTTCTTCAAAATATAATGAATTGATTTTTCTTGATATTCACCAATCGATGCGTATTCTTTTTGATTATTTTCTTCAAATTTTTCTCTTATTAATTGAAAATCTACTTTTCCATGTAACATAATTCACCACTTTTACTTATTATACCACACAAAATTATATAAAAGAAGAAAGATAAGCATCTTTCTTCGATTAATTTTTCATTTTATTATTTTAAAAGCATCTTTACGCTTGCATTCCAACCATCAAGAAGCTCAATGCGCTTCTTTTCATCCATTGAAGGGCTAAATTTTGCGTCTATTTCCTTATTTTTTCTGATATCTTCAATATCTTTCCAATAATTTATCTTAAGTCCAGCTAAAAATGCTGCTCCCATTGCTGTTACTTCGATAACTTTTGGTCTAATTACATTAGCTTTTATGATATCAGCTTGGAATTGCATTAGAAAATTATTGACACAGGCACCACCATCGACACATAAATTGTCAATTTTGATACCTAAATCCTTCTCCATTGCCCTTAAAATATCATAAACTTGATAATCGATGGCCTCAAGTGCTGCTCTAATGACGTGTTCTTTCTTAGTTCCTCTAGTAATTCCCGTTAAAACACCTCTAACTTGGCTGTTCCAATATGGTGCACCAAGGCCTACAAAGGCAGGAATTAGGTAAACTCCCTTAGTAGAGTCGCACATATTAGCATAATGTTCGCTCTCTTTGGCACTTTTTATCATTCTCATCTCATCACGAAGCCATTGAATTACCGCACCACCCACAAAAACAGAGCCTTCAAGTACATATGATGGCTTGTTATCGAGGCTTGCAGCCAATGTTGTAACTAATCCATGGGTAGATTTGATAGCTTCATGACCAGTATTCATAAGCAGGAAGCATCCTGTACCATAAGTATTCTTAACTTGACCCTTTTCTGTACACAATTGACCAAATAAAGCACCCTGTTGATCACCAACAACACCACAAATTGGCACTCTTGCACCTAGAATTGCTTCATTAACATAGCCATATAGGTGGCTAGATGGACATACTTCCGGTAAAATTGAAGCTGGAATATCAAAAAGTTTCAACAATTCTTCATCCCATTTTAGTGTATGGATGTTAAATAACATCGTACGTGAGGCGTTTGTGTAGTCAGTTTTATGGATTTTCTCGCCATTTTTACTCAAACACCACATTAAATAGGTGTCAACAGTACCAAAAAGGATTAAACCCTTCTCTGCTTTTTCTCTTGCACCATCTACATTATCTAAAATCCACTTAATTTTAGTAGCTGAAAAGTATGCATCCAAGACTAAACCTGTCTTTTCATAGATCATTTTGTCGAAACCTTGCTTTTTTAGCTCATCACAATAGCCTGCAGTACGTCTACATTGCCATACAATCGCATTATAAATCGGTTGTCCAGTCTCTTTTGACCATAAAATTGTGGTTTCACGTTGATTTGTGATACCAATTGATGCAAGTTCAGTCGCATCAATGCCTGCATTTACCAAAGATTCAGCTATTACACCCACTTGTGAACCCAAAATATCCTTAGGATTATGCTCAACCCAACCAGTATG
>JAEEHM010000075.1 GCA_016280895.1 Bacillota bacterium | reverse complement strand
CTTGGTATAAGTAGAATAAACGAATTAATAAAGGAATTAAAAGAATTAAATAGAATTAAAAGAGTTGGATCTAATAAAACTGGTTATTGGGAGGTATTAAAATAATGAAAGTTTTAGTAGATGTAATTAGTTTAGAGACTTTGCAAAAAATTAGACCTTTCTTTATAAAGGATAGTGAAATTACATTCCTTGAATATTGTGATAAAACTTTAGCATTCTATGATTTTGATAAACCTTATTATATTGATGAAAACATAGAAGATTTGGATAAAGTTTTAAAAACATGTGATGATGTCTCTTGTGCAAGATCAGATATTAGAAATAAAGTCGACTGGCTTGAATTTGATCATTTTTGGTGGTTGATGCAAGAAATTAAAAAACAAAGAGATGTTGGACGTAAGATTAGTGATCTTGAATATGTTTATGAAAAAACAAAGAACATTGTCCCAGTTAAATATGTTGACATAATGTCACTAAACCAAGGATATACATTTGATTCACCGCATTATTGTATTACTGGAAATTCTATTTTTGGAGAAATGGTTCTTTATAAGGATGAGGAGGATTTCGTTGAATTTGTTTTTGCATTTTCATATAAGAAAAAGAACATTTTTGGAAAAGAAAGAATCGAATATAGTCATATTCATCCTCAAGATTTTGATGAAGCAATACTAGACGTAATTGCTTGGATGAAAAATGACAAAAGTAGGTTCAGTTGGATTAAGTAAATTGTATATAAAAAATGATACTAATTTTGTGATAAATAGATAGACCGTACGAAAATTGTATTAATATTGGTAGTTTCTGCCATTTCAAAAAAAGTAAACATTTTGTATCATTGTACAAAATGTTTTTTTTATTTTTCTTTACAACATATTTGTTTTAAAATATAATATATATAACTAATAGTATATTTTGGAGGAAAAAGATGAAAAATATATTTAAAACATTATTTTTAATTCTTTTAATTTTCTTTTTATCATTTGGAATGATTGCTTGTTCAGAGAAAATTGATAAAGATAATGATAGTGGTGAAAATAATGAGGATATTATAAATCCTACTTTATCATTTGAAAAACTTGAAATAGAATTAAAAGTTGGTGAAACTTACACACTTAATCCAAACATTACTGAATTAAGTGGAAATGATTTAGTTGATTACACTATTGATAATGAAAGAATCATATCGATTTCAGGCACAACTGTTACTGCATTAGCAGAAGGTAGTACTGTTGTTCATGCTAGCTTAAAGGGATATGATGAAATTAAGGTGGATATTAGCTTTACAGTTATCACAAAAACTGTCGAGAGAACAACAGCTAAACTTGATGCTAGCTTTCAAGGTACATATACTGCTAATGGTATTAGTGTAGTTGTTGAGAAATCAAAGCTTAGCGTTAATGAAAAAAGCGGAAATATCGAATTCACTTTATATACTGATGAAGGTGGTTTATATATTTTAGATAGAGTTGGTGATGTTTTTGTGAAAATATACATCACATTCTCAAGCGATAGAAAAACTATTAATGTTGAAGGAAAAGGCTCATTTATTAAAGAAGAAGAACTAAAAGAAGGCGAAATTCCTAGCCAATATCAAGGAACATTCGCTTCTGAAGATATAATAATTGAGACATCTAATAATTCTCTTAAAATTACTAATGCATTAACTGGTGAAAAAAAATCATATTTAGTATATACTGATAGAAATGGTTTATTTGTAATTGAGGGAGAAAAGAGGGAATATTTCACTATTGAAAGAAATGTCCTTTCTATTTTCTCTAAAAAATATCCAAAGGATGAAGAAATTACATTAGAGCAGTATGCTAAATTAAGTGAAGATCAGATGGGTGAATATCACTATAGTGATGGAAGTACAGCTACTGTAAAAGAATCATCTATTATATTTGATGTTATGGTAAATGATAAAGAACGAATCCTTTACCAAGATAATAAGGGTATTTATTATTATTCAAGTTCTATTTATGGACTTAATAAAATATACATTAAATTCGATGAAAATAGTATGTCAATTTCTGGTACTGTATATATTAAGAATGGCGCAGATGAACTTGCATCAATTGATAGTTCTAAACAAGCTCAGTATTTTGATAATAAGAAATCAATAAGTGTATTTAACAATTCAATTATGGCTCCTGATGCAAGTGGCATGACTAATTTTTATAATGTTTATGTAAATGATCAAGGTATGTATTTTATTGATACTGATGATAGCCATCAATTTATTAGTTTTGATGATTATTCAGTTACTATTAGGAATACTACATATTATAAGAAATATACAACTAATGAATCTGTTCGTGGTTTTTATATGGATGAAACAAGAACTCTTTACATTAATGAAAATGAGTTTATGGTCTTCACTTCTAATACTGACAAGATTACATATACATTATTTATAGATCAAAATGGATTGTTCTATTATGATGAGTCTAATACAAGACAAACTATCACATTTACAGATACTGGTTTGATTTGTGTACATGGCACATTTGTGAAACAATCAGCTTTAAATGAACATACTGCTGATTTAAGCGAAGATTTGCAAGGCGAATATACTGGAAATGGTATGAGATATGTAGTATATAATAATGGTCTATATGTTTATACAGATGGAGGAAGTACTTATTCTTATTGTCGTCTAACTGAAAATGCGATAGGCATTTATTATATAACTGGATCTCCTTCAACTAATATTTATTGTAAATTCGAAGATAATAAATTAATCAATAAATTTGGCACATTTGAAAAAACATATGTTGATAAGAAAACAGAAATTGATGAAAAATATGCAGGATATTATGTCAGTGGTGTTTTGACTGTTGTTTTACACAAAGATAGTTTAGAATATCATAATACATCAACAAACGAAGAATCAAATTATTATTTAAATATCGAACAAGAATTATACGTAGTATTAAACTATAATATGGAATATAAATTAGTTTTAAATGATGATAAGATTATATTAGATTGTGAAAAATATAATCAACATATGGAACTAAATAAGATCGATGATCCTACTGTAAACGTTGCTACAACTCAAATTCCAGCAAGATTCCAGAGAACATATCGTTATTATGATGAATATTTAACTTTGAGATATAATACCGTTGAAATCAATTATAATGGTTCGATATCTAATCAATATATCACTTTTGATGGACTATATCGTTTTACATATCCAGAATATGGAACTAATGGAATACTTGAATTATTAGATGACGGTGCAATTAGATATAATGATATTAAATATTTACCTGTTGTTAGTTTAGATAGATACACAAAAGGAAAAGCGGAAGCATCATTACAAGGTGTGTATATCTATAATGATGCGTCTAATAATGAACTTATATCATTAATTGTGTATGATACAACAGTTAAGATGGTTATCGAAGATAAAATCTACTTAATGGATTTATATACATTGGAAGACTTTTATAATGTTCTTTATGCTAAACTTGATGATACGAAATATGAATACTTTTTAATCTTTTCATTTGATACTGGTAAAGTCACTTTAACTGGATCACAAATAACTAGAAAGGTCTTCATAAAGGAGAATGAGTAGGATCAAGTATTGATCCTTCACTTGTTGGTTTTTATGTAAGTGGTGATGAGATTTTTGGTGTTCAAAAAACAAGAATCAATAATGATTGGCCTAGGGGTACGGACGTGTCAAAATAGGTAAACCCTGCCATATAAGACTAAAAGGTTTGATACAAAGGTATTAAGCCTTTTTTTTAACATTACCGAAATAAGTTGACTTTAATAGTTGATTTTAGTATAATAAGTTTATGAAGTGAAAACGCTTTATAATAGAGGAGGAAAAGATGAAAAAAGTCTTAACAGTTATTTTTGTTTTGTTGATGGGATTCCTATTAACAGGCTGTAATTTACTTGGAGGTGACGGGGGAGAAATTAATATTCCTATTAGTGAAGTCGACCTTGATGATGTTTTCTTAAATGTTTCTAGTCAAATAGAAAATAAAGATAATATTACTGCTAATATTGAGCTTCCAAATAAATTTGGTTCTGTAACTATTACATGGACTTCTGAAAACGAAGCAGTTGTTAGCTCTAGTGGTGTGGTTGTAAGACCAGATGAAGACACAAGAGTAATTTTAAAGTGTGATTTATATTATAATGGTGAACATAAACAATATGAAGTTATTTTAATCGTAAAAGCAAAAGATAATATTACTCCACCTGATTTAGAAGTTTCAAGTATCAAAAATATCAAATCTGGTGAAGTTGGTCAAACTTATAAAACTCAAGGTACAGTTGTAGCTGGTTTTAAAACAGGTGTTATCATTCAAGATAATACTAGTATGATCTATTGCTATTTAGGAAATGAAACAGGATTAGAATTACAAGTTGGTGATGTAATTGAATTACAAGGTCCAACTAGTGTTTATGGTGGAGCTGTTCAATTTACTGAAGGAAGTACTTTTGAAAAGAAATCTACAGCTACTGTAAATCCAATTAATCCTGATTTAATGACTAGTGCTGATTTCTTAGCATTAGCTACTCAAACAGTTGAAATTAAACCTGTTAAATTTGAAGGTACATTAGTTAAATCTGGTAATTATTATAATGTTACTATTGAAGGTGCAGAAGCTAATTTACAAGGATCATTATGCACTCCAAAAGATGATTTAAGTGAATTTGTAGGTAAGAAGGTTGAAGTTACTGGTTATTTCTCATATGTAATAACATCAGGTGCTGGTACAACTTATATTTATGTTGCATACACTAACATCAAATTAATTGATGACGGTGGTGATGTACCTCCAACTCCTACATATAGTACATTTGCAGATGTAAAAGCAAATCCAGCTGGTAGTACTTATAGAGTAAAAGATGCCACTGTAGTTGCTATTGCATCTACTGGATTCCTTGCAAAGGATTCTACAGGCTATATGTTCGTGTATGGTGGAGACACATACGCAAATGATCTTGTTGTTGGTGATGTAGTAGAAGTAGCAGGTATATCTGCACTTTATGGAAAAGCTTATCAATTAAGCTCTCCTACATATGAAAAGAAATCAACAGCTACTGTTGCACATCCAAATCCAAGAACATTAGATGGTACTGCATTTGATGCATTAAATGCAGATACAATTAGTATTGAATATTTAACAGTTGAAGGAACTTTAAAAGTTAGTGGCTCATATCGTAATTTAGAAGTAGAAGGTGCTAATACAGTTGGTTCATTATTACTTCCTGCAGGCGCTGATGTTTCTACATTAGCTGGAAAGAAAGTAAGCGTAACTGGTTATTTCGTATATGTAAGTGGTTCTACTACTAAATACATTACAATTATGCCAATTGAAATTAAAGAATCTGAAACACAACCTCCAGTTGTAGAAACTCCAGTAAGCACAATTGCAACTATTATTGGATCTGCAACAGGAAAGACTTATAGAGCACAAGGTACAGTTGTTGCAACTTCTAAACAATCTGCATTAATCAAAGATGATACAGGATTTGTGTATTGTTACTTTGGAAGTGAATACGCAAAAGATTTAGTTGTTGGTGATGCAATTGATGTTGAAGGTTCTACATCATCTTATGGTGGATTAGTTCAATTCAATAGGCCTACTTATAAGAAACTTGGCAATAAAGAATTTACTCCTGGAAATCCAACAGTATTAGATAAAGATGCATATGAAGCAATTTTTGCATCAACTGCTCTTGATGTTCAATATGTTCAATTAGAAGGTAAGATTGCAATTAGTGGAAATTATGTAAACTTTGAAGTAGAAGGTTCTACAAGTCAAGGTTCAATCGTATATCCAGTAGAAGATTATTCAGCATTAAATGGTAAAAATGCGAAAATTACTGGTTACTTTGTAGGTATTACAGGTAGTTCTACTAAATACTTCAGCGTTATTGTAACTAAGGTAGAAGAAGTAAGTGGTACTGATGTACCTCCTACACCAACTCCTACTACAATTACAATTGCAGAAGCAAAAGCATTAGAATTAAATACTGAATGCAAAGTTCAAGGTACAGTAATGGCTCTATCTAAAGAATCATTCTTAATTCAAGATGCTACTGGTAATATTTTAGTTTATGTAGGCTCTGGCTTTGCACAAGATTTGGCTCTTGCTAATGTTGTAGAAGTAAGTGGTATGATTGCAAAATACAATAATGCTCTTCAAATCAGTAATCCTACATATACACTTGGTGAAACTACTGATAAAGTAGAATATCCAAATCCAAGAATATTAGATGGTGCTGCATTAGATGCTTTAAATAATGGTGAAGCTCCAGTTACTGAATATGTTGAATTTGAAGGTAAATTAACTATTTCTGGTAAATACCATAATGTTGCTGTTGAAGGAGCTACTATTGTCGGTTCATTAGTTTCTCCAATTCAAGATATGAGCGACTTAAATGGCAAGAATATTAAAGTTAGAGGCTTCTATTTATATCTAAATGGTTCAAGTACTAAATATGCTAATGTGTTAGTAACTAATGTAGAAGAAGTAATTGGTACTGATGTACCTCCAACTCCAACACCTACAGTTATTAGTATTGCTGATGCAAAAGCATTAGAAACTGGTTCTGAATGCAAAGTTCAAGGTACAGTAATCGCATTATCTAATGAATCATTCTTAATTGAAGATTCTAGTGATAAGATTTTAGTGTATGCTGGATCTGGATTTGCGAAAGATTTAGTAGTTGGCAATATCGTTGAAGTAAGTGGTAAGACAGCATTATATAATAAAGCACTTCAAATCAGTAATCCAACTTACACAATTGGTGAAGCTACTGCTACAGTAGATTATCCTACTCCAAGAGTATTAGATGGTGCTGCATTAGATGCATTAAACAATGGTCAAGCTCCAGTTATCGAATATGTTCAATTTGAAGGTAAATTAACTATTTCTGGTAAATATCATAATGTTGCTGTAGAAGGAGCTACAATCGTTGGTTCATTAGTTTCTCCAGCACAATCATTAAGTGACTTAAGTGGAAAAACAATTAAAGTTACTGGTTACTTCCTATATCTAAACGGTTCAAGTACTAAATATGCTAATGTTTTAGTTACAAATGTTGAAGAAGTAGAAGGTACTGATATTCCAGTTGAACCTGAAGTTGCAGCTATTTCTACAATCAAAGCCGGTGAAGCTGGTGTTGAAGTTGCTATCGAAGGTACAGTAGTTGCTATTTCTACTGAATCATTCTTAGTAAAAGATGCTACTGGTTTAATGTTAGCATACGTTGGTAGTGATTATGGAAATGATTTAAGACCTGGAACACTTGTTAAAGTTAAAGGTACAACTGCAATGTATGGTGGAGTTATGCAATTATCTACACCTACATATGATGTCAAAGGCTTTGATGATGCATTTGTACAACCTGAAGCTAGAGTATTAGATTTAGAAGCTTATGAAGCATTGAATGTTCCATACCCTACTCCTGAATATGTTAAATTACAAGCTAAATTAACTGTTTCTGGTAAATACTATAACTTAACAGTTGGCGATAGTATTCTTACTGGTTCTATCGTTTCTCCTGTTGAAAACTTAAGCAATCTAAATGATAAGAATATTGAATTAACTGGATACTTTGTATATGTAAGTGGTTCAAGTAAGAAATATATTACATTCATGGTTACAGATGTTGTAGAAATTGAAGCAGATCCATTTGCTGAATTCAAAGCAGACTTCGCAGCATTTAGTGGCACAAAGACTGTAAGTAGTATTTCATTCACTACTGAATATGAAGGAATTACAGTTTCATATGTAAGTTCTAATCCAGATGTTATGAGCAATGATGGTGTAGTTTCTGCACTTCCTGCAAGAGACACAGAAGTTACAATTACTGCTACAATGACTTATGGTGAAAAAACAGAAACTGTTACATTCACTATCATTGTAAAAGCATTAGACACAATTGCTAATCTATACAATAAGACTCAAGATGAACTTGATAATGAAAGATTCGCAGTTCAAGGTACAGTTGTAGCTACTGCTGAATATGGATTCACACTTAAACAAGATGATGCTTATGTATATGTATATTATGGAAATAAATATACTAAGGATTTAGTTGTTGGTGATATTGCAACTGTTAGAGGTTATTTAGGATATTACAATGGTATTTTAGAATTTAATGAATTTATTGGCTATCAAAAAACAGGTACAGATGAAACATTTAATCCTACATTTACTGCTATCACAACTGATCAAATGGCAGCTTTAACAGAAACTCCTGTTACTACTCCATTAGAATTACATGCTACTATTAGATTAAATGGTAACTATAAGAACTTAGAAATTGAAGGAACTGAAATTGTTGGTAGCATAATGACTAATAATGATATTAATTTAGCAGATTATGATGGAAGAGGAGCAACAGTTAAAGGTTATTACTTATACACATCAACATCTGGTGAAACTAAATATTTCAATATTATGGTAACATCTATTGACATTGACCAATTAGCACCAGAAGTTGCTATTGCAGATATTAAAGAAAGCTATGCAGCATCTAATGGTTTAAAGACTGTAAGTAGTCTTTTGTTTACTACTGAATATGAAGGATTCACAATTTCATTTGTAAGCTCTAACCCAGACCTTATTAGTAACGATGGTGTAGTTACTACACTTCCTGAACAAGACACAGAAGTAACATTCACTGTTACAATGACTAATGGTACAATCACTGATACAACTACATTTACTGTTATTGTAAGAGCATTAGATACAATTGCTAACTTATATAATAAAACTGAAAGTGAACTTGAAAATGAAAGATTTGCAGTTAGAGGTACAGTTGTAGCTACATCTGATGTTGGCTTCTTAATCAAACAAGATGATGCTTATGTATATGTATATTATGGCAATAATTACGCAAAAGATTTAGTAATTGGTGATAATGTAATCGTTAAAGGTTATTTAGGATACTACAATGGCACATTAGAATTCAATGAATTCATTGGTTACGCTAAAGATGGTGAACCAAGTGTTGTAACTGTAGAATATCCTACAGCTGATACTGCATTCTTCAATAATTTAGTTGAAAACATTCATATTACACCTATTGAAACTCAAGGTTTAGTTAGAATGAATAACAAATATGTGAATGTTGATCTATATTTAACTGGTCTTGCAGGATCATTAATCAAGAATGATTTAGATTTAAGTGGCTTTGCAGACAAATATGTAAAGATTCAAGGTTATTTCGTATATCAAGCTGGTGGTTTCTATTCAATCATTCCAACTTCTGTAGAAGAAATAGAAATGACATATCACTATATTACACTTACTTATAATAGTGATCAAGGTTTAGTTGATTATGATGCTGAACATTTAGAATATATCCCTGATGGTGATACTGTAGTATTCTATGTATTAGAATCAAATCCATCATATGTATTTGATTACGCAATGGTTGGAGAAGAAAGAATTGAAGATAAAACTATCACACTTACAAATGTAAGTGAAGATAAGCTTGTTGTTGTATTCTTCAAAGCAATTGAATAATATGACAGACCCAAAAAAAGTATGATTTATCTATGATGGGATTAAGAGTTAAGGGATATGATCAAGGTATGAGCATATATCTTAGAACTACTTATGATAAAAAAGCTTATAATGATTATTTAACAATTGAACGTTCTTTAGGAAGATGACAAGGCTACGAAGCAGTATTCACTATTCCATTTAAGGACATTGAGGAATTATCATTAAAAAAACCACTATTTGGTTTAGTTACAATCATAATAAAAACAAAAGATAATAATGATGTATTATCAGATTTGAAAGTGGATCGTGAATATTTTAATAAAGATTCAATGAAAGAAATGATTAAAATATACGAGGCATCTAAGAAAAATGACTAAGATGTGTCCTGATTTTAATTAGGTGTCCAGGAATTTGTAAGGGGTGTCCAACCTTTTACACTGAGTGTCCAATAAAAAAGGCAGGTGTCCAATTTTGTATTAAAATTGGTAGTTTCTGCCATATTAGTGATAGAATCGGTAAAATCTTAAGATTTTACCGATTTTTGTGTATTTAAGAGCCGATAATATTTAATTATCATTCTATAATGACTTGAATAATTGAAATTAGAACTACAAAAACGATTTGTGTTAGATGTCAACACAAAAGTTAACACAAAAGATAAAGCAATTTAACTATATAAACATAATTGACAAATTATGATAACTATAATATACTATTATTGTAAAGAAGCAAGTATGAAAGCTTATCATTTACTCTAAAGAAGTGATAAGAATATTGTGACTTTACTACCCCAGTATTCTGGTAAGTTTATTTGCGCTTTAGAGAATTCGCGGAAATTAATTTTGTAAGAAAATCCATTAATATCAATGGATGATTTTATGAGGTTGATTTCCGTTTTTTTATTTTTAAGAAGGAGGAATTCATGTAAAAAAGCATTTATTGGATGGATCAATGATTTTGAAATAAAAAGTAAGGCATGTTTTTTAGTTGGGGACGGAAACGACATATTTAAAAATGAAGGAATAATTTAAAAATGAAGGAGGACAATATGGAAAAATATGAAGTTATTAAATTTGTAGATAATGATTTTGAATTAGATGTAAGAACAGACAAGGAAAATGAAACTGTATGGCTAACACAAGATGAAATGGCAAGTCTATTTAATGTCGATAGAACCAGAATAGTTAGACACATTAACAACATTTATAGCGATAATGAGCTTGATAAACTATCAACTTGTGCGGAAAACGCACAAGTTCAATTTGAAGGTAATCGTCAGGTTAAACGTAATATTAAATTATATAATCTTGACATGATTATTTCAGTTGGCTATAGAGTTAAATCTCAAAGAGGCATTATTTTTAGAAGATGGGCTAACAAAGTATTAAAAGAATATTTAATTCAAGGTTATTCAATTAATAGTAAAAGATTAGAAAAATTAAATAAAGTAATAGATATACAAAATAAAATGCTTGCATCAGCTTTAAATATTGATAATTATGAATTATCTGAAGTTATAAAAACATATACTAATGCTTTAGATTTATTAGATGATTATGATCATCAAAGATTAGAAAAACCTAAAGGAAATGATACTATTTATAAAATAGAATATAATGAGGCAAGAAAAATTATTGATTCAATGAAATTTAATAGCGATTCTAATTTATTTGGTGTGGAAAAAGAAAGTGGTAAATTAAATGGTATATTAGAAGCAGTATATCAAAATGTATTTGATACTGAATTATATCCATCAATTGAAGATAAGGCTGCTCATTTATTATATTTTCTAGTAAAGGATCATCCATTTGTTGATGGATGTAAAAGAATTGCTGCAACATTATTCTTAGAATTTTTAAATAAGAATAAGAGATTAGTAAAAGATGGTAAATTAGTAATATCAAATAATACATTAGTTGCTATAACATTATTAACTTCTGAATCTAGACCAAATGAAATGGAGATTATAATTAATGTTATTATGCATTTGCTAAATAATAATAATGAATAGATTTTAAGATGACAAACATAGGTTTCATATACATTAAACTTCAAAATGACTTTGATAGAATGTAATTAAATATTACGTTAATATCAAAGTCTTTTTATGAGAAATTGCATTTTTATAATCAATAGTGTATAATTATTATCGGAAACATTTTTATAATTGATAAGGGGAATATATGAAAAAATGGATTGAAAAATTTAAGAATAGAGAAGCCAAATTACCAAAGATTTGGCAATCTTTAATTGTATTGTTAATATTAATAGCAGCACTTGCGATTGGTATTTTAGTATTTGATGCTGATCCACATGTTCCACTACTTGTAGGAGTAGCTGCAGCAGCAATAATGGCACTATTTGTAGGATATAAGTGGCATGAGGTTGAAAGCTTTATGCTTAAAGGTATCGCAAAGTCTTTGCAATCGGTTGTTATATTACTTGTAATTGGAGTACTTGTTGGTGTATGGATTGCAGCAGGAATTGTGCCTACAATGATTTATTATGGTCTTGCTGTATTAAAACCACAAATTTTCTTTTTGGCTGCATTGATTATTTGTTCAATATCATCACTTGCAACAGGATCATCTTGGGGTACAATGGGTACAATGGGTGTTGCACTACTTGGAATTGCTCATGGACTTGGCATGGATATTGGTATAACTGCTGGTGCAATCATATCTGGTGCATATTTTGGTGATAAGTTATCACCACTTTCTGATACAACTAATCTAGCACCATCAATGGCTGGTACGGATGTTATTTCTCATATTAAGCACATGCTTCCATCAACAATTCTTGTATACATAATTTGTATTATTTTCTTTACTATTATGGGATTTGTGAATTATCAAGGTGGCACAAGCGATTTAAGTCAAGTTGAACTTTATATGACAACATTAAAAGAATCATTCTATATTTCACCTGTTTTATTTATACCACCTATTATTGTAATAGTTGCAATAGCCTTAAAATTACCTGCAATACCTGGTATTACCCTAGGTGTTGTAATCGGGGCAATATTTGGTCTTATTTTCCAAAGCGATTGTTCATTAGGATCAATATTCAGTTGTGGAATGGATGGATATGTAGCAACAACATCAGTTGATGCCATCAATGAATTACTCACAAATGGTGGTATCAATAATATGACATATGCTATAACATTAATCGTCATTGCTATGGCATTTGGTGGAATAATGGAAGAAACACAATTACTTGGTGTAATTGTGAATAAGCTTAAGAAATTAGCAAAAACTCCAGGAGGATTGGTTACTATTACTGAAATTACATGTATCGCATCTAATGTAATAGTACCAGATCAATACATTTCTATTATTATTCCAGGAAGAATGTATGCTGAAGAATACAATAATAAGAACTTATCACCAAGTTCTCTTTCTAACACACTAGAAAGTGCAGGAACAGTTACAAGTGCTCTTGTACCATGGAATACATGTGGTGCCTATATTTCCACAAATTTAGGTGTCAATGTTATTCAATATGGACCATGGGCAGTATTTAATTGGTTGATGCCAATCGTAACTATCATTCTTGCTTATTTTGGCTTAAATTTAAAAGATTTAGATGGTAAATATCTTTTCAAAAAAAGAAGAGAAGAAAAGAAAAATAAAAGGGAAGAAGAAATGATGACTAATTAGCCATCATTTCTTATTTTTAAATTATATTTGATAAATATAATAAATATGATATAATAGGCTTATAAAAGAGAATGGAGAGCAAAATGAAGAAAATTAAATCATTTTTTTTAAAACTAAAATCAAAAAGAACAATTAAAACATATCAAAAGCCACTACTTATCACAATAACTACATTATTAATAATAAATTTATTTATTATCATAATTGCATCTATTGCAGGTGTAATAATTGATCCTGGATATTTTAATAATAATGTATTTAACGCTTTAGCACACTTTTTCTCATGTATGCTAACTGCAAACACAATCACAAAATTATTAGATATTATCAATGATCATTTACAAGTATTTTTATTAAGTGTTGTTGTTATTGCGATTGAGCTTGTTATCTTTTCAGGTGCAATTATCGCAACATTAACTACAGCTGTTAGAAATTACATTGATAAGAAAAGCAACGCAAAAGGAAAGATTGTCCTTGATAATCATTTTGTTATTTTAAATTATAATAGTAAAGTTCCAGATATTATTTATAATTTGATGCAAAAACATTATAAGAATTCAGTAATTATATTATCTAATAAATCAAAAGATTACATTAATAGTGAAATTGATTCTTTAATTGCATCTTTTAATAACACAAAAGATAAAAAAAGAAAATTAAACTTAATTGTGAAAGAGGGAAATCCTCTATTACATGGTGACTTAGAAGATATATCTATTGCAAGTGCAAGTAGTATTCTAGTAATGTCAAGAGAAGATATGCAAGAGGGTGATGATGAAAACATCACAAATTATGATTTAATGACTTTAAAGGTAATGCTTGCATTAGGTAATTACAATATTAGTAAGAATTGTAATATTGTAATTGAAACATCAAGTGATACAACTAAACAAAAAATTGATAATCTAGCACAAACTTTAAACAATTTAAAAAATAAATCAATTATACCTGTGTCATTTAATAAGAAGATTGGTCAAATCATCGCTCAAACAATGGTAGAACCAATGATGGCATCAATATATTTAGAATTGCTTTCATATGAAGGTTGCGAATTCTATTCATACGATAAAGAAGATGTAGAAGAATATCTAATAAGCCACAACAATGCTATTCCTGTTATTAAATATGATAATTTATTTGTACTTGCTGATGAAGAAGAAGATATAAAAATAAAGAGAACAGAAAAAAGTGATTTATCTAAAGTTAAATTATTAAACATAAAGAATGTTGATTTAAGTATAAATAGTACTATTTTTGTAATAGGAGATAATAAAAAAGGTAAGTTCATTCGTGAAAATCTAGCTTACGCAAGTGAAGGCTATGGATCTAATTTCAAAGTATTTAATTACGAAAAGAATGAAACAGCAAAATTAATTGAAGATATTAAAAATACAGAAGGATTAAAGAAAGTATTAATCTTATCTGATGATACAGTAGATAGTGATAGCTATGATGCTAATGTTTTTGTAACATTGATTGCGCTACAAACTGCATTTAAAAATCGAGATCG